>NZ_NJAK01000002.1:31199-331199 GCF_002632755.1 Xenorhabdus ishibashii
AAATGGTGGCTTTAAGGTGCAAGGCATGAAGCACAACGGCTCACCCCGTAAGTATTATGTGCTGATGTATTCCACTGATGAAATAGAAGAATAAATTCTCTATACGCGTAAAACTGACCGACAACACCGACAAACCGACAACAGTAATATAAATATCTTATAAATCAATATACTAAAATGTTAAATGTTTGTCGGTACGTTGTCGATTTGTCGTTTTCATTGGCGGACTTAAAACAAAGCACCTGCCAGAAGAAAAACTTTCTTTTTTTGGTAGGCAAAAGGATTCGGATAAATATGAAAGAGTTTATAAGTAGCGTTGTCGGTTTTCGACAACAGGAAGTGATGTTTATCTACATGAAAGATAACAATAATATTGTAATTCTAGCGATATCAAAAAATTGAGCGACAATTAACCGACAACGATTTAACAGTGTATCTAATTGATATTAAATTGTATTTTACCTCATTGTCGGTTTGTCGGTGTTGTCGGTAACTTTTCACTATATATATACAAAAATGGAGAACATATGTTAGATGCAACAACGATTGAAAGACAGGCAGCTAATTCAGCCGCGTACTGGATGGAAAGAGCAGTCAAAGAAATAGATGCTTTGTTCGGTGAGGGGTATGCCAAACAGCACCCAGAGCTTATAGCCGCATTCATGAAGACAGCGGCACGGGATGAATTAGCGATGAACATTCGTGGGATAGCTGAAGCCTTAGAAACTTTCCAAGTAACCCTATTCAGAGAAGTAGAATAATTATATAAGGGGAATATTATGCCGATTACGCAAGAAGATATCAGAGAACACTACGATTATTACGGTATTACGCAGTTAGACGATTTACATACAAGCGAGTACCGCCAGTTGGTCAATGGTCATGCTTTTTTCTTTCAGGATTCAGGTGGTAGTCTGCGCCACACATTTTCTGAGGAAATACTGGCAACCAATAAAGAGCAGTTAGATGTATTGATAGAACAATTACAGGCGTTCAGAGAAATCATGAACGACGCGCCGGATTGGATGAGTGAAAAATAAAAGTAAAGATTTGTAAATATCCCGTCCTCATGTTTCCCCTTGTTTAGACCTCCTATCACGAGGTCTTTTTTATTATTTTTCATGGTGTTAAATAGTGATTGCTGAACCATGTAGGCACGTCCTGACTTCAATTGCTCTGTAGCAAGTCCTCAAAGGCGGTAGTGCTAACCCGCTACCGCTTCCTCAAACCTGCATGACAGCGAACCCTTAACCTACATGCAGAGGCACCATGAAGAAATTACTCGAATTACGCCAGCAAAAAGCCGATTTAACCCAGCAGATGCGTTCTCTTCTCACCAAAGCCGAAGACGAAAAGCGCTCTCTTAATGCCGATGAAGCTAAACAGTTTGACGAGCTGCGCAGTCAGTCCGGTGCCCTGAATGCAGAAATCGCCCGTTATGAGGCTTTATCGGATGAAGAGCGAAATCAGGCCAAGAACCAGCCCGCCAGTAAAACACTCAGCAATGATGAACTGCGTCACTATATCGTGACCGGAGAAACCCGCACCTTGTCTACGAGCGTACCCTCCGAAGGTGGCTATACCGTTATCCCTGAGCTGAATAAACAGATCATGCAGCAACTGGCTGATGAGTCGGTTATGCGCCGGATTTGTACGATTAAGACCACGCGTAGTAATGAGTATAAACAGCTTGTTTCGGTCGGGGGTGCAGCCGTCGCCCACGGGGAAGAAGGCAAGGCACGCAGTGAGACAGCCACACCGACGATGGAAGAAGTCAGCATCAAGCTGTTTCCGATTTATGCCTACCCTAAGACTACCCAAGAAATCATCGATTTTAGCGATGTCGATATTTTAGGCTGGTTAACCTCAGAAATTGCAGATACGTTTGTTGATACCGAAGAAACCGATCTTGTGAGTGGTGACGGCAGCAAGAAAGCGAAAGGCTTCCTGTCTTATCCTCGTGATACCCAAGCCGATAAAGCCCGTGCGTTCGGTACGTTGCAAAAGCTGGAAGTTGCCAAACTGGAAGCCGATAGCCTGATTGACCTGAAATTCCTGCTCAGGAACAAATACCGTAAAAATGCGGTGTGGGTGATGAACTCCACGACGGCTGCCAAAGTGCAGAAGCTGAAAAACGGCAACGGTGATTACATCTGGCGCGAACGTCTGCAAGCAGGTGATCCTGATATGTTACTGGGCTTGCCTGTCCATTATCTCGAATTTATGCCGGATGATGCTATCGGTCTGGGTGACTTCAAACGCGGTTACTTCATCGTTGACCATGATACCGGCACACGCACCCGTCCTGACAATATCACCGAACCGGGGTACTACAAGGTACACACGGATAAATATTTGGGTGGTGGTCTGGTGGATTCCAACGCAATCAAAGTGCTCGAAATCAAAGGCACGAAAGCGGGTTAACGATAAGGGGCACTGCGCCCCTTTGTAGTCTGGAGTCTACCAATGAAAAATGATTTTGAAATCCGCACCGCTTCCCTGTCTGCCAGTGATAAGAAACTGACCGGTTATGTCATTAAGTGGAACAGCCGATCACAAGTTTTGTGGGATGAGTTTGTCGAGCAGTTCGCCCCGAATGCGTTTAGCACCAGCTTAACGGCGGGTACAGATGTCAGGGCGCTTTATGAACATGATCACATGAACCTGTTAGGCCGTACTACGTCTGGTACATTGCAGCTTGCCGAAGATGCCACCGGATTACGCTTTGAGTTAACCCCGCCTGATACCCAATTAGGGCGTGATGTACTGGCACTAGTTGAACGGGGTGATATTTCCGGTATGTCTTTTGGCTTTCGAGCTATCAAAGATCAGTGGGATGTGGGTCAGGAGCCTTATCTGAGAACCGTTTTAGAAGCGGAACTACGGGAAATCACTGTCACCAGTTTACCCGCCTACCCTGAAAGCGGTGTTGAGATTGCCAAGCGTTCGCTGAATAGGGTTAAGCCTAACAATGTTGATTTGCGTCATTACTGGCTGCAACTGTCCGAGGTGTAACTATGTGGCCTTTTAAGCGTAAAGCCGCTGAGACTCGCAGTGTCAGTATTGATGAGTTTCTTTCTCTGGCAGGTATATCTAACACCAAATCAGGCGAGCATGTTTCACCGTCTACAGCCGAAGGCTTACCCGCCGTGATGAATGCTGTCACGGTGATTAGTGAAGCCGTGGCGACCATGCCTTGCTATCTCTATCGGGTTCAGCACCAGAACGGCAAGGAGTCCCGCGAATGGCTCAGTGATCACCCCGTGGATTATTTGCTCAATGAATACCCGAATGACTGCCAGACGCCTTTTCAGTTTAAGCGAACCCTGATGCGTCATTGCTTACTCAATGGTAATGCGTATGCAGTCATAGTCTGGGGAAAAGACGGACAGCCACAATCGTTGCACCCTTACCCACCGTCAGCGGTTGTGCCGCAACGATTATCGGATCACCGCTTTGCTTACACCATTACCGAACCTTATAGCGGCAAGGTCAAAACCTACCTACAAGAAGAAGTATTGCATTTGCGTTATGCCACCGAAGATGGCTTTTTGGGGCGTTCGCCAGTCACCATCTGCCGTGAAACACTGGGTTTGGGGCTGGCACAACAGCGCCACGGTGCCAGCATAATGAAAGAGGGCATGATGGCAGCGGGCGTGATTAAAGCCGCTGACTGGCTGGATGGCATCAAGGGCAATAAGGCACTGGAAGCCCTCGAACGTTATAAGGGCGCTCGCAATGCAGGGAAAACGCCCATTCTTGAGGGGGGGATGGAATACCAACAGTTAGGCATGAGCAACCAAGATGCGGAATGGCTGGCCTCTCGTCGCTTCACGATTGAAGATATTGCCCGTATGTTCAATGTCAGCCCGATCTTCCTGCAAGAGTATTCGAACAGTACCTACAGTAATTTTAGCGAAGCATCACGCGCTTTTCTGACGATCACCATGCGCCCGTGGCTGGCTAACTTTGAGCAGCAAATCAAGTCCGCCTTGCTGATGAACTCACCAAAACGAGGCATTCGCTACCAAGTTGAATTTGACACAGCCGATCTACTGCGAGCCAATCCGAAAGAACGCTTTCAGAGCTACGAGACGGCGATTAAATCCGGTGTGATGTGCCCGAATGAAGCCCGTGAACGCGAGGGATTATCCCCCGTGATGGTGGCGATGAGTTTAGCCAGGCATGGAAGCAAGAGGTCAGTATTAAAAAAACAGAGGTGAAAGATGAGTAACCCTCTCATAACATTGGACGAAATCAAACAACATTGCCGGATAGATGAAAGTGATACGTTAGAAGATACCTTACTTCAAGGTTATGCCAATGCTGCCTTAGAAGTCTGCCAGCAACATATCGGCAAGCGCTTTGATGATGGCTTGGTATTCAGTCCGGCGATCAAAGTTGGCTGTTTACTTTATATCGGTTTACTGTATGAAACTCGTTCGATGGTGGCAGATAAGGAACTGAAAGAAATCCCGTTCACCATCAAATCATTATGGTCTGTCTATCGTGATGTAGGAGTCTACTGATGCCGTGGCAACCGTTAAAGCGCTGTAGCTATCCCAATTGCCGTGAGCGGGTCAAGTCTGGTCGCTGTGAGCAGCACAAACGGGAAGCTAGACGACAACAGGACAGTAAACGAGGCTCAAGGCGTGAGCGAGGTTATACCCCTGCATGGGATAAATACCGTCTGCAATTCCTTAAGTCCAATCCGCTGTGTGTGCATTGTTTCAAGGTAGGTGTGTATGCCCCAGCGACGATTGTGGATCATATCATACCCATTGACGGTGGTAGTGATGTGCTGTTTTGGCCTGACTTCAATCACCAGCCGCTATGTAATAGCTGCCACAGTCGAAAGACCGTGACCACTGACCCAACAACGAAACAGCGGCGTAAGAATGGGGAATATCGGGAACTGGAAGCAAAGGCAGCCCAGCGCAATAACTGGATTCATGAGTATAACCAAGATGCGTGAAGATGAAGTGGATCAACTCCTTAAAGGGTTACTCAAGCACAGTGAACCTTACCGACAACAAAATCAGATTGCGCCTGAGAAACCCACAGCGAGGCGCAAGACACAGCGTGATAGGGAGCTAATGGAATGCTTCCGAAATCGCTAGAGAAGCACTCAGAAGGGGGTGGGGTGTCAAAAATGACAAACGCCCTGCCTCATGGCACCACCCGCCCCTCGAATTTTTATGCACGGCACTTTTTTCAATAGCAGTAACTTCATAGGAAACAATAGATTATGGCAAGAGCACCCAAACCCCCGTTTATTTAAATGAGATTGCCGCCGAGCAATGGAAATCAAAAGCCAAAATCCTCAACGAACGGGAAGATCTCAGCCCAGCAGACTGGAACAACTTAGAACTCTATTGCGTTAACTATGCGATTTACCGTAAAGCCGTTGAAGACATTGAAGTGCGCGGGTTCGCAGTGGAAGGTTCACGCGGTGCAGCGACCAGTAACCCCTCACTGAAAGCGAAAGCCGATGCGGAAAAAATCATGATAAAAATGTCGTCATTGCTGGGCTTTGATCCGGTTTCCCGCCGCCGAAATCCGGTAGAAAGCGATGAACCCGACGATTTAGATGTGCTGATGGCCTGAGTGATACCCCGATGAACGCATGGGAACAGTACGCTTTTGATATCAAAAACGGCAATATTCCGGCCTGTAAACGGGTAAAACAGGCCGTGAAACGCTACTTTAACGACCTGAATAACCCGCTTTATATGTTCGATACCGAAGTTGTAGAACGTTTTGTGGGCTTTTCCCGTCTCTGCCCGCACGTCAAAGGCCACTTGCGCGGTAAGCCGATTATGCTTGAACCGTGGCAACAGTTCGCCTTTGCGAATCTGTTCGGCTTCAAGGTTAAGGCCACCGGTCGCCGGAAATACCGCAGTGCTTATATTCAGGTGCCGCGCAAAAATGCCAAATCCACGGTAGCCGCGATACTGGCTAACTGGTTTCTGGTGATGGAGAACGGGCAGCAGGATATTTACACCGCCGCCGTGAGTCGGGATCAGGCGCGTATTGTGTTTGATGATGCCCGCCAGATGTGCCTGCTTTCAAAACCACTCAAGAAGCGGGTATCTATCCAGCAACACAAAGTGACTTATACCAAGAGCAACAGCCTGTTAAAACCGTTGGCAGCCAAAGCCGCCACGATTGAGGGTACTAACCCCAGCCTTGCTATTGTCGATGAGTATCATTTGCACCCCGATAACGCGGTTTACTCTGCCCTTGAATTGGGGATGGGCGCCCGTCCCGAAGGCATTCTGTTTGCCATTACTACGGCAGGCAGTAACGTGATATCCGCCTGTAAACAGCACTATGATTATTGCTGTCAGATATTGGAGGGTGAAGAACAAAATGAATCCCTGTTTGCCCTGATCTACGAACTGGACGACGAGAACGAGATTGATGATGAAGCCCTCTGGATAAAGGCTAATCCTAACCTGAATGTTTCCGTAGACAGTGATGCTTTGCACGACACAATCCAGAAAGCACGAGGCATTCCCTCGCAATGGACTGAGATGCTCACCAAACGCTTTAATATCTGGTGTCAGGGTGAAACGCCGTGGATGGGTGAAGGCGCATGGAAAGACTGCCAGTCAGACTATGACGAAAACGACCTCAAAGGCTTGGAATGCTACGCTGGATTAGATTTATCTTCAACGGGGGATATCACCAGTATCTGTTACACGTTCCCCGTGGATAACGAACTGTTATTACTGACCCGCCATTACTTGCCGGAAGCCCAGCTACAGAACCCTGCTAATAAGAATCGGGCAGTGTATCGCCAATGGGCACAAATGGGCTGGATACGTACCACGACCGGCGATTGTATTGATTATGACCGTATCCGTGATGACATTCTCAAGGATAGCCAGCACTTTGATATCAAACTGGTGGGCTTTGACACATGGAACGCCACACACTTACGCACACAACTACAGGGTGCAGGGCTGGATGTTGAGCCGTTCCCGCAAACCTACATGCGGTATAGTCCCGTAGCTAAATCCGCCGAAGTCTTTGTTAACCGCAAAATCATTCGTCACAATGGCGATCCGGTTCTCGCATGGGCGATGTCTAATGTCGTAATGGAGACAGACGCGAACGCCAATATCAAGCCGAACAAGAAGAAGTCCGCGAATAAAATAGACCCTGCAATTGCGTTTCTGATGAGTTTTGGTACATGGCAGGCAGAGCATGAAGAGTTTGCTTTTAGTCTCAATGAGGAGCAGAAGCAGCGGCTGGCTGACTTTGACGGTATTTAGATAACTTGTTGATTTTGCTTATTTCCCGCACGATGCGGGAATTCTGGTTTTGTGACAGAATTAAGTGAAATCAAAGGGTTAAATGGGCTTGAAAATCCCAATTAGCGTAACCCATTGATATCTAATCAGACGCCATATTTGGCGTCTGGTCATAGTGTAACTGACCCAATTATTTTGGGTTACCTGTCTCGTGGCAAGAAACAAGAACTACATCTCTTTAAGAGTGTTAGTTATAGATCACTCAATAGATTGAACTGCCCCTCTTTAAGAGGTTCAGTTTGTCCCGACGAAATTCGTCGATGCAAAATCCAATATCCGATAATCGGACTTTGGGTGTCACTGACAGTTAGTCAGTCGCAAATGGTCTTGAGCGTAACCGATAGTTACTCACAATTTGAGCGTCAGTCTGGCTGACTCACAGAATTTGTACAACTCATTAAGAGGTGCGCACAAAAGAGTTATACGAAAACAGATGGTTAAGTTGTTTTGTCCAGTACGTTATGTCCAAGTAATTCATTGAAATACAGTGAATTTACTGCGGTTGTCCAGCACATAAATTAACCATTACGGAAATCATGATAGGGTGGTCAAAGTGACCCCCTCGGAAGAATCAAGGAGTTACCTAACTATGGTGAAGATCACCACGGTTGCTACTTCTCCTCAAAGTGAGGATGAACGAGAATATCAATGAGTTATAAATAACTCAGGTGGGTTTGAGTTTAAGCCGTCCAGCACAAGGTTACTTAATGTAACCCAGTACGTATTATGTTCGCAGTTATTTAAGTTATTGATTATTATCATGATTTAAATCCCAACCATCTATAGGCGGTGGAACATGGCACGAAGACAGAAGAAGAATGCACCCTCGATAGTCGCTACGATCACAGGCAAGATTACCGTTCCCCCCAAGCGTATCAAGTGCCAGACGGGTAAGGTGATGGCAGTCGCTACTATGCAAGCACAGAGCGAGAAACGCAGTGATTACCCGCTGCGTGTCGTGGGCTTTGATGAGATGGCACTATCGGTGATGTTGTTACAGAAAGGCCAGGTGATCACAGTGACGGGAAAGGCTTCTTACTGGCAGGGGTATCAGTTAACTGCTTCCTCAATCACTTAATAGGTTCCGACGAAATTCGGCGCAACCTCTTCACAAGGTTGGTGCGTTTAGCGTACTGACCTCATTTCACTCTATCCCTTCATAAAATTACTGTGTATTGCAATGTGCATTGCAGACAGCAAATAAAATACCAATAAAAACAATTAAAATCGTTATAAATCAATTAAATAATAAGAATTTGCAATTTCTTCACCAAGCACATGAACCTGTGGGTGAGTGCCGAGTCGGCGTGGATGGACATGCTTAAGTGGGATGACTGCGAACCGCTGGCACCCCCGCATGAACTGAAAACCTACCCGATGTGGGTCGGCGTGGATTTGGCGAACAAGATTGATATCTGTGCCGCCGTCAAGGTGTGGCAGGGTAATAACGGGCATGTCCATGCTGACTTTAAGTTCTGGTTACCGGAAGGCCGGCTGGAACGCTGTTCCCGTCAAATGGCGGAGCTTTACCGCAAGTGGGGGGAGATGGGTGCCCTGATACTGACCGATGGTGAGGTAGTCGATCATGCCCAGATAAAAGAAGAGCTGCTGCACTGGGTGGCTGGCGACAACTTAAAAGAGCTTGGCTTCGATCCGTGGAGTGCGCTTCAATTCAGTCTGGCGCTGGAGGAAGACGGCGTACCTCTGGTGGAAGTGGCACAAACCGTGCGTAACCTGTCCGAGTCCATGAAATCACTGGAAGCGGCGGTGTACAGCGGCAAATTCCACCATAACGCCCACCCGGTAATGAACTGGATGATGAGCAACGTCACCATCAAGCCGGATAAAAATGACAACATCTTCCCTAACAAATCCACGCCGGAAGCCAAAATCGATGGTCCCGTTGCGTTGTTTACTGCCCTGAGCCGGTTGCTGGTGAATGGGGGTGAACAGCCGGAAAGTCTCTCTGACATCCTGATCAACCGAGGTTTACGTTCCCTCTGAGGTTTTTATGAAACTGTTAATTTATGTTGCCCCGCTGGTCGGACTGGCAGGCGGTGCCCTGTTGTCTTATGGCGCATGGCTGCTGTTGCCCGCCGCGGGGTTCATGGTGGCGGGCGGGCTGTGTCTGGGCTGGTCGTATCTGGTCTCACGGATGCTGGGCCACACACCGGATAGGGAGGCCTGATGTTCTTTCCCGGACTGTTTCGAAAATCCGCCGAACCGATGACCTCACGGGAGTTGAGCGAACTGATCGGCTTGTCCTATGACACTTACACCGGACGGCGGGTCAGCCCGCAGTTAGCGATGCAACTGACCGCCGTCTTTAGTTGTGTGCGGGTACTGGCGGAATCGGTCGGTATGTTGCCCTGTTCACTGTATGAGCAACTGGGGCGGGGTAACCGGCGTGCCGTCAAAGAACGGCTGCATAAACTGCTGTCGGTCAAGCCCAATAACTACATGACTCCGCAGGAGTTTTGGGAGTTACTGATTGCCTGCCTGTGCCTGCGCGGCAACTTTTACGCCTACAAGGTGAAGGCACTGGGGGAAGTAGTGGAATTGCTGCCCCTAGATCCGGGCAGCGTGATCCCAAAACTGAATAATGACTGGCTGCCGGAATATCAAGTGACCTTTCCGAACGGTGACACCGCCACCCTGAGCCAGAATGAAATCTGGCACGTGCGCATCTTTACGCTGAATGGCCTGATGGGATTAAGCCCGATTGCCTATGCGCGACAAGCGATTGGGCTGGGGCTGGCGACCGAAGAGCATGGGTCGCGATTGTTCGGTAACGGGGCGGTCACCAGCGGGGTACTGCAAACAGATCAGCCACTGAAAGATGACGCCTTTAACCGCCTGAAAGCCGATTTTGAGTCCCGCCATCAGGGGCTGGTTAATGCCCATAAACCTCTCATTCTGGAGGCTGGGCTGAAATGGCAGCAAATCAGTTTATCCGCCGAAGATGCGCAGTTTCTGGAAACCCGCAAGTTTCAGTTGGAGGAAATTTGTCGCATTTTCAGGGTTCCCCTGCATATGGTGCAGAACACTGACCGTGCCACCTTTAACAACATTGAGAATTTAGGGATTGGGTTTATCAATTACTCACTCGTCCCCTATCTCACGCGCATTGAGCAGCGGATCAATGCAGGGCTGGTGAAAAACAGCAAGCAAGGGCAGCTCTACGCCAAGTTCAACACGGGTGCACTCTTGCGGGGTGATATGAAATCCCGCTTTGAAGCCTACGCGACCGGGATTAACTGGGGGATCTACTCGCCGAACGAGTGCCGGGAGCTGGAAGAACTCAACCCACGTGAGGGGGGTGACATTTACCTTACCCCGATGAATATGACAACCAAACCGGAAGACCAAACGGAGGATAAACCGCATGCCGATAATGACGAAACAACGGCTTGATGTTCCCCTAAAAATCAAATCCGTCAGCGACTCCGGTGAGTTCGAGGGCTACGGGTCGGTTTTCGGGGTGAAAGACAGCTACGACGATATTGTGTTACCGGGGGCGTTTGCCAGCACCCTGAAACAATGGGGTGACAAAGGCAGCTTGCCCGCGCTGCTCTGGCAGCACCGGATGGATGAGCCGATCGGTATCTATACCGAGATGAAAGAAGACGAAACCGGCTTATATCTCAAAGGGCGACTGCTGATTGATGATGATCCATTGGCAAAACGTGCTCATGCCCACATGAAAGTCGGCTCGCTTTCCGGCCTGTCCATCGGTTATATCCTGAAAGACTGGGAATATGACCGGAGCAAAGAGGCATTTTTACTAAAAGAGCTGGATTTATGGGAAGTGAGTCTGGTGACCTTTCCCGCTAACGACGAAGCAAGGGTAAGCAACGTGAAATCGGCGTTTGCCCGCGGCGAATTACCCTCACAAAAGAGTATTGAGCGAGTCCTGCGCGACGTTGGACTTTCGCGAACTCAGGCCAAGGCATTTATGGCTGAGGGGTACGGCGCGTTGTCTCTGCGTGACGCTGAAACGGACGTGTCCATTTTGAATGCATTGAAAACTATTACTTTTGAATAATCACGGAGTCCATTATGGCAGTTGAATTGAAAGATGTTGAACAGGTCGCGCAGGAAATCAAAGGGCGCTTTGACGAGTTCAAAGAGAAGAACGATAAACGCTTTGAGGCGATTGAGGCTGAAAAAGGCAAACTGGCCGGTCAGGTCGATACCCTGAACGGCAAGCTGTCTGAGCTGGATACCCTGAAAACCGCGCTGGAAGAAGAGCTGGCCGGACTGAAACGACCGGCAGGCGAAACCAACAGCAAAGCGGTGAATGAACACAAAGCCGCCTTTGGTCAGTTTATCCGCAAAGGCAAGGAAGACGGGCTAGCCGAACTGGAACAAAAGGCGATGCAGACCACGACCGATCCCGATGGCGGCTATGCTGTGCCGGAAGAGCTGGATCGCAATATCATTACGGCGCTGCGTGATGAAGTGGTTATGCGTCAGGAGTGTAATGTCGTCACCGTGGGTTCACCTAACTTTAAACGTTTGGTTAATCAAGGCGGAACCAACAGTGGCTGGGTTGGTGAAGTGGATGAACGCCCTGAAACCAGCACCTCAAAATTAGCCTCTATTGAGCCAACCTGGGGTGAAATTTACGGCAACCCAGCAGCAACACAAACCATGCTTGATGATGCTTTCTTTAATGTTGAGCAATTTATCACGGGTGAACTGACTATTGAGTTTGCTGAGCAAGAAGAAGCTGCGTTCACTAACGGCAATGGCGTTAAAAAGCCAAAAGGCCTATTAGCGTATGGCAGTGATGACAAAGCAGACAAAGATCGTGACTGGGGTAAATTGCAGCACTTGTTACTGAAAAAGCCGACAGAAGTCACAGCAGATGAAATTATGAAACTGATTTACACCATGCGTAAGGTGTATCGCTCAGGCTCTAAGTTCATGATGAACAACAATACCTTGTTTCAGGTTCGTACGCTGAAAGATGCTCAGGGCAACTACTTATGGCAACCGGGCTTGCAATTAGGCCAGCCTTCCGCGTTGTTAGGCTATGGCATTGCTGAAAATGAACAATTTTCCGATGTCGTTGCTGAATCAACCCCAATTGCATTTGGTAACTTCAAGCGTTGTTACACCATTCTCGACCGCATTGGTGTTCGCATGTTGCGTGACCCGTACACACACAAACCATTCGTGCATTTCTACACCACCAAGCGCGTGGGTTCAATGTTAGTGGACAGTAACGCGGTGAAGCTGCTGAAAGCCGCGGGTGGTAAGTAAGTCTCATCTTCGGGCGGCTTCATGCCGCCCTGTTATAGGGGGAAACATGCCATTACCCACGATTGAAGAGCTGCGGTTGCAGTGTCGGATTGACTCTGACGAAGAAGATCCATTGTTACAAGCTTATCTTGAGTCTGCCAGAGAAAAGGCTATCAATTACCTGAATCGCAATGTCTACGAAGAAGTGGTGCCTGATACCGATCCCGAGGGGATACTACTCACCCCCTTGATTAAGCTGGCTTTAATGCTGGCGGTGGGGTTTTGGTATGAAACCCGCGATCCGAAACGGTTGCCACAGGGCTTCAGGGACTTGCTGGACGATTACCGGATAAAACCCGTCTAGGAGGTCAGGATGCTGGCAAATGAAATGAATAAGCGTATCAAACTGTTTCGCCCCGTTATTACCCGTGACGTACTCGGTGCTGAAACCGTCACGCCGGAATACGTCACCACGGTCTGGGCGAAGGCGGAAGCGATGTCTAACCGTAAAATCCGCACGGCCGACCAGCAACAAGTGATTGAAGTTCAGCAATTTACTGTCAGGTCGCGCAAGGATATTGATATCAACTGGTTGATTGAACATCAGGGGCGGCGGTTTACCGTGCGCGCCGTGGACAATAACCAGCCTGACCGCTCGATTATCAGCGCCGAAGCCGAGGTACGTCATGATCGAGCTTGATATTCACGCCGATTTGGCGCGCATTACACAGTTGCCGGTCTATCCGCTGATATTACCGTCCTCGGAGCTGGAGGGGGTGACCTACCAGCGTATCAGTGACCCGAAGTTCAACACCGGGCTTGCCCCTGCGCGACTGGTTGAGGGGCGCTTTCAAATCGGCATTATTACCTTGAATTATACTAAGGCTCTGCAACTGGAAGCCCGACTACGCTCGGTGTGGGAGGTGATACAGCATGGTGCCATCGGGCGTACGCCAGTGCAAACCATTGTACGCGGGGCATTGATTCAGGACATGATCGAGGAAACCAGCAACCGTAAGCGCTACCGCGTCACCCGTGATTTTATCATCACCTTTGCGGAGATGCCTGATGATTAGCGCCAAAATATCCGGTCTGGAAGAACTGGGGCGTCAGTTGCAGGCATTGAATATTGAACTCCAGACGCAAATCTTGCGCAAGGCAGGGAAAACCGCGATGGAAATCGTCAAAGAAGATATGGAAACCCACGCCGGATACGACAAGAAAAGTGACGGTCCCCATATGCGGGACAATATCAAAATCCGTTCAACAAAATCCAAAAAATACAAGGGTGGGGTGATGATCACTGTTGGCCCCACTCAACCCCATCGGATGAAAGCGTTAGCGCAGGAAATGGGTACCCTCAAGCAGGTGCCGAAGCCGTTTATCCGTCCAGCACTGGATTACAACAAAACCGCCGTAGTCAAGGTGCTGGCGCAGGAGATCCGCGATGCCCTATCCATTTATAGTTAATAGGAGAACACACGATGGCAACATCACCTGAATATGCCGTATTGCCTGCCGGTACGGTCGTGAAGTTTGGCAAACCCGGCGATACCGTGGAAAAAATGCGCCCATTGATTAACTGTAAGGCACTGGGTGCCACGGGGTTAACGGGCAGTTTTATTGACTGCACCACCCTGATGGATACCAACAAACAGTTTATTTCCGATATGCCGGAAGGTCCCGAAAAGTCATTAGGCTTTATTGATGACCCTGAAAACGCCGATTTTACAGTATTCCTGAATGCGGCAGAGCAACGCGAAACCGTCCAGTTTTACATTGCCCTGCCGAATAAACGCACGGCAACTATGATATTGGCGCTGTCCGGCTGGGAAATGAACGATATCAACGCGCCTGCCAGTGAAGTGATCCAAATCACCGTCAAGGGTAAACAAAATAACCTCGTCTGGGGTATCGCCAGCACGAAACAAACCGGAGTCACCCAACCATGAAAAACCTGAAAGCTGCCTTATTGACCCCGCGTCCGCACATCAAAGCGGTGGAGTTATTTGGCGTACCCGTGAATCTGCGTCGCATGACCGCCGCCGAACTGCTGACGCTGGAAGAGCAAGCCGAAAAGCTGAGTGAAGCCGGTGACGGACGCGAGGCTTCCCGCCTGAATATCCAGATGTTGCTGGATTGTCTGGTGGATGATAAGGGTCAGCCCATCCCGACAGCCGATTTGCCCACGACAGATGAACTCATGTCGATTCACGACAACGCCACAATGATTGAGGCTATCCAGACCGTGAAACGGCACTCCATCGGTACTCTGGAGGACGCCGAAAAAAACTAACCCACTCGCCGACGCTGCACTTTGCCTTTGCCCTCGCGGAGCAGCTCGGCGAAATAGATCCCTATCGCATCCTGTCTTTGCCTGCGTCTACGCTCAATGAGTGGCAGGCCTATTACCGACTGAAAAACCGCCAACAGCCAGACAGTCCATCCGCTGCGTCCGTACCTGCCCCCCGCGACACGATCCAGACACAGTGTGATGCTGTCATGAAATTATTAGGTTAAGTTATGGCTAATTTATCTACATTGACGGTCGGCTTGCTGGTCAATGCCACCTCGTTTAAGTCCCAGATCATGGATGCCTACCGCCACGCCGGACGGGAATCGGAGCGTTTTACCGATAAAGCAGCATCGGATGCCAAAAAGGTAAAGAAAACCTACAGTTCGCTGGCAAATCAAATCCAATCTGTGTCCGGTCAGTTAATGCTGCTGGCCGGGACCGGGTTCTCACTGGGCACTATCATTTCGCATACCCGTAAATACGGACAAGCGTTGTCTGATCTGTCCGCCATTACTGGAGCCACAGGCGCACAGTTAAAGAAACTGGATGAAGAAGCCCAGCGGCTGGGACGCACCACGGAATTTGGGGCAACGGGTATTGCTCAGGCGCTCAAGCTGATGGCCTCGGCAAAACCGGAGTTACTGAAGAACACACAGGCACTAACGCAGGCGACTGAAAAAGCGGTGATACTGGCACAAGCGTCGGGCATTGAGTTGCCGGAAGCGACCAAAGCGTTAGCCCTGTCCCTCAATCAATTCGGTGCGTCAGCGGCTCAAGCCGAACGCTACATCAACGTACTGGCGGCTGGGGCAAAGTACGGTTCCTCTGAAATCAACGAAACGGCGCAGGCCATCAAGAACGGTGGCACCATGGCCTCGCAGGCGGGCATGTCGTTTGAAGAACTCAATGCCGCGATTCAGGTGCTAGCCAAAGGTGGGATCAAAGGGGCGGAAGCCGGTGTGGCTATCCGCAACGTGGTGTTAGCGCTGGAAAAATCCACCGATAAAAACCTGAAACCGTCCGTGGTGGGCTTGAGTGCCGCGCTGGAGTACCTGAAAAATAAACAGTTATCTACCGCACAGGCCGCGAAATTGTTCGGTCGGGCTAACCTGAGTGCAGCATCGCAATTAGTCACCGGACGGCGTGAACTGGACGAACTCAAGAAGTCTCTGACTGGGACACAGGTCGCCTATGAACAGGCATCAGCCAGGGCGAACAATCTGAGCTCCGATCTGGATGTATTGAGCAGTGCCTTTGAAGGGTTGGCGATTAAAGTCGGGCAGAGTGCAGATGGTCCCTTGCGTACCGGTGTTCAGGGGGCAACCAGTGCCATTAATACCCTGGCGGAAAATTTCAATCTGGCGGCTGCGGTTGCTTTGCATACGCTTATCCCGGTTGTAGCGACTAAACTGACGGCGGGATTACGTGAGAATATTAGTGCGTGGAAAGCCACCGAGAAAGCCACCCGTGATGCAGCTAAACAGCAGGCGGTAACAGCGCAAAGAACAATAGAGTCAGCCAGAGCCATACGTGAACAAGCCGGAGAGCAAAATCGGTGGTTGACTACCCAGAAAATGATCAATAAGCAGCACAGTATTGATATTAGTTATCAGAAAGAATATACGGCTAACTTTCGTAAAATCAAAGAATCCATTGCCACCGAAACGTCCGCGAAGAATCTTTTGGCTGAGGCTAACCGAAAATTGTCGTATTCCACCCGTCTTCTGTCAGGGGCGACGGCTGGTGCACGGGGTGCTTTTTCGTTATTAGGTGGCCCATTCGGCGTGGCAATGCTCGCAGGTTCAGCTATCTATTATTTTCACCAAAGAGCGCAGGAAGCCCGAGAAAGTGCCACCAATCTAACGAGTGCGGTACTCGAAACAAAAAATGCCCTGATGCAACTCTCAAAGGTTGAATTGTCCTCTAAAATTCTGAACTACAGGGATGCGCTGGATAAACAAAAGGAAGAAACTGACAAGATATGGCTTGATTTGCAAGGTAAGAAAAACCTTGTCTCTGGCGTTGGGCTGGGCGGCTTATGGGCAGATAAAAAGAAAGCACAAGAAGGTGTTGTGCACGCAGAGGCGGAATACGAAAAAGCGCGCAAAAAAACGGAATTTCATAAGAAGCAACTTGAAGAATCTCAGGCTGCCTTAAAAGCACTTGAGGCGGGCGAAAAACCCATTTCATCTAAATCTCAGTCCGAAGAGAGTAATAACAAATCGTGGACAGGCAGTGACGACGACGAGGGTAAAGGGAGCAAAAAGAAAAAAGGCAGCACCCAAATCCTGAACCAGTATCACCAGTTGCGCTTTGACATTGAAAGGGCGCATTCGACGAGTTTAGGGCGTATCATACTCAGTGAGCGGGAAACTGAAAAAAAACTGAATGAAGTCAGCAAGTCAGGATTAGTGTCCCAGAATGAAATTCAGCGCCTGAAAGCCCTTAATGCTGAAAACCACCAGAAGCAGCGCCTTGAATTGGCAGAACGCTACGCTCCTGTAAAAGCCCTGATCCGACAGGAAGAAGAAGCTAATCGGGAACTGAAAGCGCTGTACTCTGAGCGACTATTGACAGAGCAGGAATATTTATCAGCTAGCAGAACCCTGTATCAAACTTCGGTCAAGGACAAATTAGCAGAGCAGGCCAAACAGATTGCTGCACCACGTCTAGATATGGCAGGCGAGGTAGATCCGGTTGTACAACTGCACAATCAGCTTGCTGAGCAAACCGCACTTTACGACACCTATTACCGAAACGGACTGATCAGTAAAGAGCGCCATGAGCAATTAATGACTGCCGCAACCAACCGCTCCAAGGATGCACAATTTGCCGCCGCAAAAGATTTATATGCTTCACAGGGTGATTTTCAAAAAATGCAAATGGGGCTGCTTGATGTCGTAGAACAACGAACAGGGAATGCCCTTACCGGTATGTTAATGGGTACTAAATCATTTTCTGAATCCATGAAAGAGCTGTCCGCGTCATTGGCACAATCCATTATTCAGGATCTGGTTCGTATAGCCATGCAAGCCATGATTACTAAAGCAGTGTCTGGATTCTTCGGCGGATTCGGTGGAGCATCTGCGGGGATCAGTTCGTTAGCGTCGGCGGGTAGTGGGGCATCATCTGCCAGCGTGGGCGCAATGGGAATGTCTACCAGTTGGCAAAGTTTTACCCCTAACGCCAAAGGCGGCGTCTACAACTCACCCAGCCTGAGCAGTTACAGCGGGCAGATAGTCAGTAGCCCGACGCTATTTGCTTTTGCGAAAGGTGCTGGCTTGATGGGTGAGGCGGGTCCCGAAGCTATTTTACCGTTAAAGCGGGGATCTGATGGTAGGCTGGGTGTGGAGGCCAGCGGCGGGACAAGCAATCAGACTACCAATCATGTGAGTATTGTGATTAATTCTGATGGAAACCACGAAGTGAAAACAACCAGTGGCTTTGAATCGGCAGGGCAAGATATCGCGAATTTCATCGACCAGCGATTCAAATTATTACTGCATAAGAGCTTGGGGCAAGGTGGTGAATTAAGCACAGCCATTAAAGGAGGCAGAAGGTGATAAGTACATTTGATTTCCCCGCAAGGGTCGGCGCTGTTGGTGAATTTGAACCCGTAGTGCGTTCTGTTCAGTTCGGGGACGGGTATAAGCAAACCACCGGTGACGGGATTAATTCACAACGAGAAAGCTGGCCGTTGTCCTTTGTGGGTACGTTGTCTGAAATCGAACCTATTATTGTTTTTTTGCGTGAGCACCAAGGTTGGCGCTCATTTAAATGGCGTAATCCGCTGTCTGAACTGGGGTTGTATCAGGCCGGAAGATTCAACATACAGGCCAACGGGTCTCATCTTACTCTCTCTGTGACGTTCACTCGCACCTATCATTCTTAAGAGATTTTACCATGACAATCAATGCTACCCTCCAACGTCTTGAGTCGGGGAATAAAATTCTTTTGTTTTCTGTCGATGGTTCAGTATTTGGTGGACCAGAATTATATTTCCATAATCACCCTATTTCTTATACAGAAAAGGAACTGGAAGGTGATATAGGTAATTTACCGATAAAGTCTATCTGGTGGCAGGGTGTGGAGTATAAGCCGTGGCCTGTAAGAATTGAAGGACTGGAAGTTAACAGTGATGGTAGAACAGTGTCACCCACGCTCAGTATTGCCAATCTGGATGGCACCATTAGCGCGATGTGTCTGGCGTATCAAAATATGACTCAGGCGCGTGTCACTATCCGTATGACATTTGCACATTATTTGGATGCCCGTAATTTCCCCGAAGGCAACCCAGAAGCCGATCCTACACAGGAAAAGATTGACGTCTACTATATTGACAGTAAGACGCATGAGGACAATACAGAAATTCATTTTGCCTTATCTTCCCCTGCTGACTTACAGGGCATTCAGATCCCGACCCGACAGATTCACAGTCTTTGTACATGGTGTATGCGTGGGTTATACCGAAAATCACCCTGCAACTACACGGGGACTCGGTATTTTGATGAAGATGGCAACCCAACTAATGATCCGTCAAAAGATGCGTGTGGTGGACTAATGAGTGATTGCAAGGCCAGATATGGCGAGGATAGCCAATTGCCTTTCGGTGGTTTTCCGGGTTCAGCCTTATTAAGGCGCTGAAATACATAGTGATTCAGATCAAGCTTTAGAAAACACAGAAGGATAAAAGAAATAATTTTTGTATACTGCTCGTGCTTTTTTTAATTATTAAAGGTTTTTTATGAAAAAAATAGTTTTAGCAACATTGGCTGTAGCAGGAATATCAGTCCTATCTATGAGTGCACATGCCGCTGGCGAAAGCACTATTTCGGTAGGCTATGCGCAGAGTCATGTCAAGATTGCGGGCGATAAGTTAGACGAAAATCCAAAAGGTTTCAACGTCAAATATCGTTATGAATTAGATAATGATTGGAGTGTGATCGGTTCGTTCGCATACACTCACCAAGGGTATGAATATTATTATGGTGGATACAAAACGGCTACTATTGATTTAGATTATTACTCATTGACTGCTGGTCCTGCGTACCGCATCAATGAATATGTAAGTGCATATGGTTTAATTGGTTCGGCTCATGGCAAAATGGAAGCCAAAAATAGGGTGAATGGATATTCACATAGTGAAAGCAAAACTGAACTTGCTTATGCCGCAGGCTTACAGATTAACCCAATTCCTAATATGGCCATTGATGCATCATATGAATATTCAAAACTCGGTGAGGTTAAAGTAGGTACATGGGTGATCGGTGTTGGTTATCGATTCTAAGAAATTAATTAAAATTTAAATATAACTTAACCTGCTTCGGCAGGTTTTTTGTTATATAGAGGAATCTATATGCGTCCACATATTACCCAATCCATTATGAATCACGCACAAACAGCATACCCCAATGAATGTTGTGGTTTGGTGGTTCAAAACAGCCGTAAACAGCAATATATCCCTTGCCGTAATATCGCGCTGTCACCCACCGAACAATTCAGCATTCACCCCGAAGATTACGCTAATGCTGAGGATGCGGGGACTATTGTTGCTATTGTCCATAGTCACCCCGATGCGACAACACAACCCAGCCAATTAGACATTGCCCAATGTGACCTGTCACAAACCCCGTGGGTAATTGTTTCATGGCCGGAGGGAGATATTCGTACCATCATGCCAACTGAGGGAATAAAACCACTTATCGGTCGCCCGTTTGTACATGGCATTTGGGATTGCTACTCCATCGTGCGTGACTGGTATCGACTGGAGCGTAACATTGATATTCCTGATTTTGAGCGCTCAGATGGCTGGTGGGAGCGTGGCGAAAACCTGTATATAACGAACTATGCGGTGGCTGGCTTTGTTGAAGGCAGTAGTGAATTGCAGGTGGGTGATGTGATCATTATGCAGGTACAGGCCAAAGAACCCAATCATGCTGGGGTGTATATCGGCGATGGATTAATGTTACACCACATGTACGGTCAACTCAGTAACCGCGTGTCTTACAGTGGGTATTGGCAGGAAAGAACTGTGAAAATAGTCAGATATCAGGAGTCAGCTATATGAATACAGTACGCATAATACGGTTATACGGCATACTCGGCGCACTGTTCGGACGAGAGCACCGACTGGCAGTCTCATCACCCCAAGAAGCTGTCCGAGCATTGTCTGTCCTGATTGACGGCTTTGAAAAGTTCCTATTGTCAGCCAGAGAGCGCGGGTTAACTTTTGCCGTGTTTAGCGGCAAACGCAATATCAGTCAGGAGGAATTAGCCTTTTCCGGTGCAGACGATATCCGCATTGCCCCGATGATCATTGGCAGTAAGAAAGCGGGTGTTTTCCAGACCATACTCGGGGCGGTGATGGTCGTTGCCGGCGCGTTTATGTGGGCGACTCCGTGGGGTGCGCCGATGGTCATGTCCGGTGTATCTATGATGCTGGGGGGCGTGGTGCAGATGTTATCACCGATGCCGGGTGGACTGGCACGACGGGAAGATCCCGACAACAAACCCAGCTATGCCTTTGGGGGTCCCGTGAATTCCATTGCTCAGGGGAACCCCGTTCCGGTGGGCCACGGAAAGCGGCGCATCGGGGGTGCCATTATCTCAGCGGGCATCTACGCCGAAGATCAGCAATAACGCTACATTGTTTTTAGTCAGGTCGCTTAGGCGACTTTTTTTTATGGGTGAAATATGGGAAATCATCTGATTCAGGGCAGCAAGGGCGGGGGTGGCAGTCCGCGTACCCCCGTAGAATCACCGGATTCATTGCAGTCAACATCGTATGCCAAAATCTTACTGGCATTGGGGGAAGGTGAGTTCGCGGGTGGGCTGGATGGCACCAATATCTTTCTGGATAACACGCCGATTATTGGTCCTGATGGTCAGGCTAACTTTGAGGGCGTCAAGTGGGAATTTCGCCCCGGTACGCCGCATCAGGATTATATACCGGGCATGCCTGCGGTTGAGAATGAACTGACGGTCGGTACGGAGTTAATGGAATCATGGGTGAGATCGGTCACCAATACCCAACTGTCGGCGGTTCGTATCCGGTTATCGTGGCCTCAGTTGCAAAAACAGGAAGAAAACGGCGATACAGTGGGATATCGCATTGATTATGTGGTTGAGGTGGCAACGGATGGTGGCGCATATAAGGAAGCGCTAAAAACTGCGGTTGATGGTAAGACGACCACCAAATATGAACGCTCACACCGCATTGATTTACCGAAAGCCCATTCTGGCTGGCAGGTGCGGGTGCGCCGCTTAACTCCGAAACAGACCAGTAACCGGATTGCCGATGCAATGGTCGTGGAAGCCATCACAGAAGTGATCGACGCCAAATTGAGTTACCCCGAAACCGCCTTGCTCTTTGTCCAGTTTGACGCGAAACAGTTCCGTAATATTCCGCAGGTCTCTTGTGAACCGAAAATGCGCGTTATCCGCGTACCTGATAACTATGACCCTGAAAGTCGCAGTTACTCCGGTGTATGGTCGGGGCAATTTAAATGGGCGTGGACAGATAACCCTGCGTGGGTATTGTACGACCTGATGATCAATGATCGGTTCAGCATCGGTACACGGGTTAAGGCTGAAAACCTGAGTCTGGCAAAATGGGATTTGTACCGCGTTGCGCAATACTGTGATCAGCTCGTGCCTGATGGTAAAGGAGGACAAGAGCCGCGCCACACCTGCAATGTCTATATCCAGTCACAAGAGGATGCGTGGACGGTACTACGGGATATCGCCGGAATTTTCCGAGGGATGACCTATTGGGCGAACAATAACATGAACGTGCTGGCCGATATGCCGCGTGATGTGGATTTTATCTACACACGTGCCAATGTGCGTGATGGTAAATTTGTTTATGCCAGTTCCAGCGAGAAAACCCATTACAGTACGGCTATGGTGAGCTGGTCAGATCCCCAGAACGGTTATCAGGATGCAATCGAGCCTGTTTTTGATAACCGGTTAATACGCCGTTATAACGTAAAACAGGCGGATGTGACGGCGATTGGGTGTACCCGCCAAAGTGAGGCACAACGGCGTGGTAAATGGGTGTTGCTCACCAACGAATATGACCGGATGGTCACGTTTACGGTGGGACTGGATGGCAAAATCCCGTTGCCTGGTTACATCATCGGGGTAGCCGATGAAATGTTTTCCGGCCGTGTATTGGGTGGGCGCGTGAGTTCGGTGAATGGACGCAATATCACGCTGGACAGGGTATCTTCGGCAAAAGTTGGGGAGCGGTTAATCCTGAACTTGCCGTCTGGCAAAGCCGAGGGACGCACCATTCAGGCCGTGAACGGGCAGATTGTCACGGTGACTACGACCTACTCAGAAACCCCAATCGCCGAATGTGTCTGGGCAATTGATGCAACGGATTTAGCTATCCAGCAATTCAGGGTGACGGGCATTAAGGAGGGTGAGGACGGTGTATCTTATGAAATTACCGCTGTTGAGCACAACCCCGACAAATACGCCCGCATTGACACAGGGGCACGCATCGAAGATCGGCCTGTTTCTGTTATCCCGCCCGGTGTTCAGCCGCCACCAAAAAATGTCACCATTAACAGCTACTCAGTCGTCAATCAGGGTATTGCCGTCACCACGTTGCGCGTGACATGGGATGCGGCGGAGAATGCGATTGCGTATGAAGCTGAGTGGCGGCGTGATAACGGGAACTGGATATCAGCACCCCGAACCTCTACGCAGGGATTTGAAGTGCCAAATGTCTATTCTGGACGCTATCAGGCACGGGTGAGGGCGATTAATGCGGCTGAAATATCCAGTATCTGGGCGAATGCACCGGAAACTCACTTGAAAGGGAAAGAGGGCAACCCACCCACACCGTTAGCTTTCAGAACTACAGCGATTATCTTCGGTATCCAGCTAGATTGGGGTTTTGCTGCCCAGACTGCTGACACACTGAAAACCGAAATCCAATACAGCCGGACGAATGACGGTGAGGGATTGATGCTATTGGCTGATATTCCCTATCCGCAACACACGCACACTATGCAGGGATTGGCGGCAGGGGTAGCATTTTGGTTCCGTGCGCGGCTGGTGGATAAGTCGGGTAATCAGTCCCCGTGGACGGAGTTTGTGCGAGGGGAGTCGTCTTCTGATGCAGATTGGATAGTGAAAGCAGCGGGCAATCAATTCCTCACCGCCGAGGCGGGTAAGCGCTTGCAAGATCAACTGGACTATCAGGCCGAAGCTGCCCTGATTAACGGGGTGGCCAATCAAGAGAATGCCTATCAAATTATGGTGAAGGATGGGGAGAACAAAGCCGAAATCAAACGTCTGGATCGGGTATTTGCTGACTCACAAACTGCGTGGGCACAACAAATTACTGAGGTGAAAGCGGAGCTGGCGGGAGATATCAAAACCAGCGTCCAGCGCAATGAACAAGCGATTGCGAAAGTTGATTCCGCACTGGCTGACAGTGAAAAACGCACGCAGGCTCAATTCAAGGAGCAGTCTGCCATTATCCGCGAGAAAGCGACAGCCGTCTTTGATATCGACGGCAACGGTTATGCTATCAAGGATATCGGGGCGGGCGTGAACTACAGGGGACAATATTATGGCGCGGGGATGGTCGTTGGTGCTGAGGTGAAAAACGGTCGCGTTGAAACCCACTTCGGTGTCAGGGCGAACCAGTTTACCATAGTGAATCCCAATAATGGAAAACTGGAGCCGGTCTTTGTAATCAAGAACGGTCAGGTATTTATCAGGGACGGGTTTATTGATATGGCAAATATTCAAAAGTTATTAGTGGGTGTTGAAATTAAATCGTCAAATTTTGATCCCAATAATAAAACAGGGTTCAGAATCGATATGAGAACAGGCGAGGAGGTTCGTTACGGACGTGGAAGTTCAGGCTATTGGATGGAAACCAACAACCTAAAACAGCTATTTGATAATAATGGCAGATTGCGGATCAGAATGGGGTTTTGGTAATGGGGATGGGGTTAGAAATTTACGATGAGCGGGGGCGATTAATTATCACCACTAATAACATTATTCCGCGTTTCCTAGGGACACATGTTATTCCCCTCCAAAAAGCGGGGAGCTTATATCTGTCCGCCTTAAGCGAGGGCGGCAATGTGACTGCCCGCTTCTTTTTATATATGGCTAATAAACAAGGGGTTAGTACAACCAGAATCAGTAATGAGTTCACCCGATTCAGTGTCTCCGGCAGTACGTTTAATTATCACGTGGATTACGATGTGTACCGTTGGGAGAACAAAGGACATGGCGGCGGACAGAGCGGTGCCGGTTGGGATGAGATGATAAACCGTGTGACAATTTGGGCGATATAGTATGTTTGGCATTGAATTTTATACCGATAATGGCTTTGTCCAGATATCGGACAAATCCCCTGCAATGGGATTTTTGAGAAAAGCCGGAACGAATGAGAGCAACACCCAGCCGAAATATTATAATTTTGCCGAGGTTTACGGGGCGGGTGGGAAATATTTCTTTGCACCAATATCGGAACTGGGTATTTATGGTAACAGCGGGTTGGAGGTATATAGCGAGAAGGGAGAACTAATGTTTTCTTCCGCTATGAAACTATTGTCATTTGTGAAACCGTTTTATGTTGATGTATCCAGTAATAAAAACACCCCCTTTGTACATACTGGCGGGGCAGAGCGTCGCTATGGGTACATGATAATCAAATCTCAATCCAGGCATTACTACAGAAACAAGCAATTTCTTCAGGGTGGTCCACCGTATTACGATGATGAATGGATCTATGATGTGTATGCAGAATCATTCAAAGCCAGATACAGTTACGGCAGAATTGAAATCATATATTCGCTTGAATTTGCCTACAGGGGCGGCGGAATAACAGATCCGGGAACATGGAGTGGCCCACCGCCTTTGATGGAGGGTTTTATCGTTGACCTGACCGCCATTGAAGGCTAGCCATTTTTAATAAACCAACCTTCAGGAACCACACCATGTACTATGCAGGCACTATTAGCACCGTGTCCGGCTCGGCTATTGTCCGCGGCACGGGCACGCAATTTAAATCGAATATCAACGGTGTCGCCTCTGGACAGATTATATTAATCCGGTCAGGCAACAACAATTTAATCCACATGATTCAGGCGGTGAACTCCGATACCGAGCTGGTATTGGTCGATACCATTCCCGTTACCCTGAATAACGTAAAATACCAGATTCAGACCACCGTTCCGAATTCCATTTCGGATGGGGTCAGGCATATTTTAGCCAATACCAGCTACATTACCCTGTTCCTCCAGAACATGGACAAATGGATGTCACAGAATGGGACAATCAACGTGACCTTGCCGAATGGCCAAACAGTATCGTTGCAGTCGATACGGGCATTGCAGGCGGCGATGCTGGATAAGAACAAGAACGGAGCGGATATTCCAAATAAATCGGCGTTTGTGGGCAACCTTGGCTTGACGGACACGCAGGATTTAGTGAAAAAAGTTATCCATTCGTCCGGGAACTGGATAATGGTGGGGGATGAGAGTAAGCAGGGTTGGTTGGGAAAAAGCGATAATGATATTTATGTCGGGAACTCCAAATCCAATAAGTATCTGGAACTCAAGGATGATGGGCAGTTGAAGTATGGCGGTACTCAGATTATCAAGCAGGGTGATTTTGGTGTGGGTTCCCATGATTTATTTGGTAACAATGATGCAGGTTATCTTTGGAATATTGCCGGGGATCAACCCACGGGATTTTACAGTTACACGCCTAAGTCACATCAGGATGAACAATGGGGTTCATTCATCAAACTGCGCTGGAATGAAGGAAACCAGCAGTATCTGATATTCCCTAACTTTGGTGCGGATGCGATGCGGATTGTCAGGTATATTAGTGGCGATACCTGGTCAGATCATACTGTCTGGACAACAGGCAATACCACCGTTGATGGTAGCGGTTACCTCAAAAAAGGTTCCCCTATTATCCAAATCCACCCGACCGGTAAATTCACCACTAACGACGAATCCGAAGGCGCGACGGTTGAACGTCTGTCCGAGGGCGTCTATCTCATCAAAAACGTGCTGGGGTTTAATGCTGATGCGGCATGGGGCGGTGTTGATGGTGGGGTTGAGATACCGCTGTGCAAAAATAAATTGCCGTTGATTTGGGTGGATTACAAAGTTCTGCCCGATGGCGCCATCAAATTAATGACTTACCATCGTGAGCACATCGGCGCACCCACATTCGCCAGAAATATACAAGAGGGTTACGTTGACGGTGACCCGATTGATATCCCCATCGGTCGGTCTATATCTGTCCGTGTCCAGATGCCAGAGAATTCTATCTGGAATCAGCAACAAAGATTATCTGAGTCAAAATAATACAGGGGCACTATGCCCCTTATGCCAGCAGATTCGGTGTGGAATGTGAGGCAGGGGGGGGCGTGATGGGAAAAAGCCCTCGCGGGGAGGGCTTGAGGTTAGTGTTAATTTTGTTGTCGCTTTATTTTTTCTTCAAATAGTTTTTTAATTTTAAATGGAATAAAAAAGGAACAAGAAAAGGCTACAATACTGAAAAAACATATTAATGGTTCCAAAATAATAGTTATTTTTTCAGGTTTAGTGTTAATTAGTTTGGTTATATCACCTTGAGGTAAGGTGAGGTAATAAATAAAAATTAAACATAACACAACCAAATATATAAAAAATAAAAACAAATATCTTTGAAACCTGATTTTGAATTTTCTTTCATTATTATATCTGTTTTCTTCTGACGTATTTGTTGTAGCAGTAGCCACTTCTCCTGAGGTTGATATAACCAATAGGAGAAAGCCTGTTAAGATAGAAAACATGTTTGCTACAAAGTTAAGTAGATCTTTATTATATCTTATTTTGTCATGAAAAAAATAAGTTATAATTACAGCGAATACAGGTATAGCTATGAATGTAGCTATGTATCCAAAATCTTTTTTTTGTGAATTCATGTTCTCCTCCTGATCCGCATTTTATGCCATTCTTTTATTATACTACAGTGCCTATGAAATGAATAAGAATTTCTTTTGCATATTTATCTTTTATTGTTTTCGTTCCGTAAGGTATCGTGTAATAGTCTTTTTTTGTTTTTATTTCTGAGCTTTTAATTTTGTTATCCTTGCGAGTTACAATGTAAAAATCTTCTGATAATTCATTGACAACAGATTCTATATCATCACTGATAGACTCAATAAGACCAAAATTACTTTTATGATCAAGGAATAACATTCCGTAAAAAGGAGCGTCGCTATTATTTTCCTTTTCGAAAATAGATAATTTATTTTTTATTTTTATATCATCTATAACTTTCATTGTTGTCGAGACACCTATCACTAGATGCTTTATTTTTTCACGTTGTATTTTATCTACTGTGCTTTTATTAACCTTGTCTTTTATTTTTACACCTACACCCAATGTCTTAAATATTCTATCAAGTCTTGTTCTTTGATGGGTATAAATAATTTGATTTATTGTATAGATATGCTTACCGTCTATTATCATAAAAACATGACTATTATCATAATTTTCAATAGAGTGTAAGTCTTTTTCTTTATCATCATTTGAACTATTTTTACTTTCAGATACTATTGCTGGTGTAATTGGAACCAGCGCGTGCGGTTCATAAAATGTGATATGTACAAAAATTCTCTCTGGTTCCATTTCAAGTTTTTTTATCCGCATTTTATGTGATTGACTTATCTTAAAATCAGAGCCTTCAACGAATTCTTCATGCTCACCCAATGCCTGCAATAGACTTTTTTCATTATTGTATTCATAATCAAATACATAAGCTGTCGCTGTTTTTTTGAACTCTTTGGTTTTAGACTCTGAAAAATTCATATCCATTCCATTTATTTAAAAAAATTTCTATGTTTATGTCACTGACTCTAAAGTGTGTTGTTTTCATACTAAATCACTTCCCCTAATATATGATCGGAATTTTCCTAATCTGTGAAGTGAAAAGAAAGCTAATTTATCGAAATGTGATAAAAAATATATTTCAATTTAAAACTGTATTTGTGAGTTATATTATTGATGTGTTATTTCCCTACTTGGGTAATTTCTTCCAACCCCTTGATATCTCTTATTTCTGTCAGAGAACCAGAATTCTTGCTCTGAGCGGGAAATGAGTAAAATCAACATGTTAGCTAAGGGTGGGATTTCCCGTCTTTTGGGCTTCTTCCGTTTCAAACGGAGCGATTAAATACCGCTCACAGCCGTCATTTGAAATCGCAGCAGTGCACTTGTTTAACTTTATTCTGGGGAAATTAACCACAGGGATCTCTTTAGTTTAAGGAGCCACCAGTTTCGGAGGTTCCTTCTTTTACTGAACATAATGACTACGAGACTTATTTGGAAAATTCCAAAAAAGGTCGTCTGTGAGCCGAGAGTCCTAATCAACATTGTTAATTGGGATTTAAAAGCCCATTTATGTTAAAGGGCAGATTGCTGTCCTATAGTGATAGTAGCTTCCTTTTTACCTTACTTATGACTCTAAACTTTACCTATCTAACGTGCGAAAAATCCATTTTTATGTACTGCATTATGTACACACCTTGTTTGTACATGAGTGTGTACATTTGTGGTTTTTGTGGGTACTTATTTGATATAAATATTTGTTTTATTTATTTTTTATATTATTAGGCATATTTTCAGGCAGAATGTATTTTGCGGAGCTATGGATCTGATGGACTTCTTTTTGATTTTCAAACATCACTTTTGTTAATTCATAGATAGTTTTTTCATCTATTTTGCGGGTTGTCATCAGAATATTGGGTTGCGCAATAGTTTGGATAGGCTGTTTTTGCCGTGGATAAGTCTCCGCTTGAATAACAAAACGAAACCATGAGTTGGCAATAGCGTTAATCTTTTTCAGTTGTTCATCTGTCACATTTAGAATACGTGCAGGAACACCACTGGCATACATATCTGTGACTGCTGAAGCGGGTACACCCGCAGGTAAGGCGCCACCATCAAGACGACCGTCCCGCATGGCTGAAACTGTATCGCCATAACCAAGATATTCTGGATGAATATTTTGCTTGTTGAGATTGACACCTTGCAAAATGATCACAGTAGATTGTTCAGTACCGCTGGCTTGCGGCCCGACAGAGAAACGCGTTCCGGCAATATCATTTAGTGTGCCATCTTTGACTTTATCGTCTAATAAAACAAAGTGTTCAACATTTGGCCAAAGAACGGAGATAGAACGTAGATCCTGATAAGGGTGGTTTTTGAAATTTCGGACACCTTGATAGGCTTCGACGGCGAGTAAACTCTGTAAGATAGCCAGTTGAGCTTCATTTTTTTGGAGTAGGTCAATATTTTCAATCGAACCGGCTGAAGATTGTCCCGTAACCTGAATATTTTCCTGTTTCAGATGGTTACTCCAGACATTGGCCAGACCAACTCCCATTGGATAGTAAGTTCCTCCTGTGGAAGCCGTAGCAATGGAAAGAAAACGTTTATTGGCATTTTCTATTTTTCCTGTAATGGCCATGATGACCAGAGCAATGGCAATAATAGCTGTCAATAGGAGCTTTACTTTTGGGGAAGCCATATTCTTTATAGTCATAATGTGGTTACCAGATGATGTTGTGTCATAAATGTTAAATGTTTGCATTCACTTGTATACAACATTACTTATCTGGTTCAGAGTTTAATGTTGAAAATTTGTGATAGGTGTTTTGTATACCTTAAAAAATAAACGAAAAGTATACAGTTATTGATAGATTTTAAGTGTGGAAGCGCACTGCATGATCTTGCAGAGGATAAAAAAATCATAATAACTTTCAGGAGAACTTAATTCAGTAAAATCTCTATCGTTTTATGATGATTCAATACTGATGATTTGTAATAAGGCTAATTTAATCGCTTCCTTAAACTCATCCCTATACTTGAGGAGGGAAAATAATGACTACTACACAGAATGGCATTAATTACTATAACATTCAGACCCGTTATGCGGGTATCGCAGTAACAGATACTGGTGGAGGGGGATTACCTGTTCTTTTCATTCATGGCAATTCGAGTTGTAAAGAAGTATTTCGTCATCAAATTAATCTATTAAAAGGGAAATATCGGGTTTTGACGTTAGATTTGCCAGGGCATGGTTCTTCATCAAATGCCAGTGAACCACGTCAGGCATATTCAATGCCCAGTTATGCACGTACGGTCATTGAAGTACTGGAAAAAATAGGCATTAACAGAGTGGTAGTATTTGGTTGGTCATTAGGTGGTCATATTGGGTTGGAAATGTTAGCGTTGTTCCCGAAGATGATTGGCTTAATGATTTGCGGTACTCCTCCGGTATCAGTCGGTGCAGATAACGTGGCTCTTGGTTTTCGTCCGGGTTTGGGGCTTGCCGGTAAGGCGGAATTTACTGAGGAAGATATCAAAATTTTTGTATCTGATACTTATGGCGCTAATGCGCCTCATGAGTCTTTTATTGTTGAGGCGGTGATAAGAACAGATGGATTGGCACGGCAGTATATGTTTGAGGCTTTGCTTTCTCCTCAAGCAACAGATCAAAAATTATTGGCTGAAACCAGAGAAACACCGTTAGTGATTGTTAATGGAGCAGATGACCCATATATTAATTTTGACTATATTGATGGCCTCAATTACCGAAATCTTTGGAAAAAGAAGGTATTTAATTTAGCTGGTCTTGGTCATGCACCGTTCTGGGAGGCTCCAGAATTATTTAACCCAATCTTGGTCAAGTTCCTTAAGGATTTTCAATAAAATTAGATGCAATAACCACTTAATTATAATAAATAATAGCGGGAGACCTTGATTACATGCTGGTTTAATCAATCACTCCAAAGAGCTCCCGCCATTATATTTTAAAAATCCGTACCGTTATTGTTTTCATGGATTCTAACTTCAATTTTCTAACGTAAAAATAGAATTTTGGCTAGAATAGAATTAAATAATGGTAAGAATATCATGGCTTTTTATTAGTGAAATATTATAACTAAGTTACAAGCAAATTCCTCTAAGTATGTCATTTTGTATTTTGTTACATGCCGCTTCGCATTGTTGATCTATAGATTGGTTAAATAACTTACAGGCTAATGCATTTGCGTTAGCTGCGACGACTGTTCCTATAAGTAATGACAGCATACAAGCCGCTAATTTTCTTTTCATGATGTGTACCTCATAGAGTTAGAGATTAACATGAATAACAGTATAAAGAGCCATTATGTGATGAGTGTTAACATTAGAACTAGTGTTAACATCAACATACTCATTTTTACAAGTGTTATGTGTATTTGGCTATTGATTTTCTTATCGCATTGAAATTTTGTTTATAAAAATTATGATCTTTATTTTTCATTGTGTTATGGGAAAATAATAACAAGAAATAAGTGAAATATATTTTGGGTGAGTTAAATTTTTCGGAGGGTGTTAATAAAATGTTTTATTTCTTATGTGATAATTAATGATGTTATTTTTTATGTTTTTTTGAATGGTTTTATATTGGTTCTATTTTAGAAAAAATAATAATCCACCTGATATACAAGTGGATATATACGATCTTTATTTTTTCTTAGAAAAATGCAGATAAATGTTTTTTTAATCGTTGAATATCTTGAGAAATTTGTGGATTTTTTATTACATCATAACAAGCAAATGTTGGTATTGGAGACATGCCTAAAAACTGGTTTGCCTTGTGAAAAGGGTAGTAAACACTGTCAATGCCTTTTCCTTCAAAAAATTGATTGGGATCTTCAAATGATTCCAGTGGTGCATTCCAGGTCACTGAAAACATATAGGCTTTGCCTTGTATCAAGCCACCTGAACCATATTTTTTGGCAGGATCATGACGGGTTCGTCCATCATTTTTAAATAAGGTACCGCGGCCAGTCTGGAAAATCTCATCGACATATTTCTTTAAAATCCATGGTGCCCCCATCCACCAACCCGGCATTTGGTAAATAACACGATCTGCCCAAAGAAATTTATTAATCTCTGCGGCGATGTCGTAACCTTTATCTACATGTGTTACCTGAATTTCATGGCCTATCTCTGTCAGGTGATCCTTAATAACGTCGGTTAATGCGTTATTTAATTCTCCTTTCGATTCGTCAAAATTTTTTGCTGAATTGATAACTAAAATATGGCACATAATAATCCTCTGTTTTATTCCATTGATAAATCGAGGATTATCTTAGGACTGATTTGGGTTGGATACGTGCCTATTTATTGTCAATCGTTGCCTAATTCTCCAGTAATACTTATTTTCTTCGTCTGAATTACCCGAAACTGTTTTATATCTCGGCAGGGAGGTTCACCAAAAAGACGGCTATATTCACGATTGAATTGGGAAGTGCTTTCATAGCCAACTTGAAATGCGGTGGTTGTCATGTTCTGGTGTTGGGTCAGTAATATGTGCCTTGCTTCGTGTAAACGCAGCCATTTTTGGTATTGTAATGGACTCATCGAAGTAACTGCCTTAAAGTGATGATGAAAAGAAGAGAGACTCATTTTGGCAATTTTGGCGAGTTGTTCGATTTTAACCGGTTCAGTAAAGTGCTCTTTCAACCATTGAATCGCCTGGCTGATTTGGTAGCTTGGGCTTTCTTGGGTAGCCATTTGTTGTAAACGTCCTCCCAACTCACTTTTCAGTAGCCGATAGATGATTTCTTTATGTATTAGGGGAGAGAGGACGGGAATATCTTCTGGTGTGTTTAATATATCCAATAGACGATTAAAACAGTTTAGCAGATTTGTTGTAGCAGAAGTTATGGCTAATCCACATGTATCTTGCGTTTGACGCTTTATCGTGACCTTATTTTCAACCATTAACTTTGATACTTCCTGAATATCAAGTTTTAACATCAAGGAAAAAAAGGGTTTTTCCTCAGATGCGGTGTAAATCTGGGTAATGGTGGGAATATTTGTTGAAGTCACTAATAATTGCAGGGGATCGCAATAATATGAACGATCACCAATCGTCACCCGTTTTGTCCCCTGAGCAATCACCATAATATTCGGATCATACAACCAACCAATTGGAGCGGTTGGTTGTTCCAAATGGCAGAGCGTTAAGTGAGGGATCGCTGTTTTTACGTTGTGTGTATTGGGTCGTGTTAATTTGGCCACTTTTCCAGCCAATTGTTGTAACTGGATTTCAATTTCTGTTGTATCGGGTTGTTGATTTGATACATTCATTTTCTATTTCCTTGCTGAATATAAAAATCATTATGAGTCGTGGATTAAGCAAGAATTTTGGAGGCGATATAACGTTCTATCCGATACTAAATAATATTTTAAAATCTTAGTCTGTTGAATGATAAAGCATGTTTAAGTTCTCATTTTTTCACAAGAGTTTTATAAACTACTCAAATGTCAAATCTCTTATATAATTCCTCATGACATTTTTTTGCAATGACACCATAAAACCAAAATTTAATAGATAATAAAGTCAAAATGAATGCAATTAATAAAGCATCTACGGGTATTTTCTTGGATGCATTAATTCCTTTTATAAAGTCAGGCAAAACTGCTGATATAGTTAGCCCACAATGACCAGCGATGATAAATGATAGGCTACCAATCATAACCACAATCCAACTTGATAATTCATTTAGTTTATATTTTCTCCTGTTACGAAACTTGTTTGTTAGTGTCTTTATTATATGTAAGAGTAAGAAGTAAGAGTTAAACATATTATTATTCCTCAAATGATGGAAAATTAACGGCATATAAAGATCCACGCAATTGCGTGGATCTTGTAAGCTATTTGAATTTAGACATTAAACAAGAAATTCATCACATCGCCATCTTTAACGATATAATCTTTCCCTTCTGCGCGCATCTTGCCCGCTTCTTTCGCGCCTTGTTCACCTTTGTAAGTGATGAAGTCTTCAAACGAGATAGTTTGAGCACGGATAAAGCCCTTTTCAAAATCAGTATGAATTTTACCCGCTGCCTGCGGGGCGGTTGCACCCACAGGGATCGTCCAGGCCCGAACTTCTTTCACGCCCGCAGTAAAGTAGGTTTGCAGGTTCAACAACTGGTAACCAGCACGAATGACACGGTTCAAGCCCGGCTCTTCCAGACCTAATTCTGCCATAAATTCTTCGCGGTCAGCATCTTCCAACTCTGCGATATCGGCTTCAATCGCTGCACAAACGGGAACAACAACGGAACCTTCTTTTTCAGCAATAGCGCGAACGGTATCAAGGTGTGGATTATTTTCGAAACCATCTTCATTGACGTTGGCAATGTACATGGTCGGTTTTAAGGTCAGAAAGCTGAGATAGCGAATGATTGCTTTTTCTTCCGTACTCAGATTTAAAGAGCGCAGCATACCTGCTTGCTCAAGATGCGGCAGGCATTTTTCTAAGACTTCCAGCTCTGCTTTAGCATCCTTATCACCACCTTTAGCTTTTTTCTGTATACGATGGATAGCGCGCTCGCAGGTATCCAGATCCGACAGAGCCAGTTCTGTATTGATAACTTCAATATCAGAGGTAGGATCAACCTGACCAGAAACGTGGATAATATTGTCGTTTTCAAAACAGCGCACGACATGGCCAATCGCTTCGGTTTCACGGATGTTGGTCAGGAATTGGTTACCTAAACCTTCGCCTTTTGATGCACCTTTTACCAGACCCGCAATGTCTACAAATTCCATCGTGGTTGGCAGGATGCGTTGGGGTTTAACAATCTCAGCCAACTGGTCGAGACGTGGATCTGGCATTGGCACAATACCTGTGTTTGGCTCGATAGTGCAGAACGGGAAGTTTGCTGCTTCGATACCTGCTTTGGTCAGCGCATTGAATAATGTAGATTTCCCAACGTTAGGCAGGCCAACGATACCGCATTTGAATCCCATATATTTATCACCTTAAATCACTTATAAACCAACAAGGAATAGGCTTGTCGGTGAGTTTATAAAATTGGCGCTATTATACACGCAATAGCCCGATGCGCCATGCACTCCCAGTCAGGCGCTGGCTTTAAATGCATGCAGGCGATTAATTGCTTTGTTCATGCCATCCTTAATAAGGATATCAGTACAGCGCAACGCTTCATCTATGGCATCGTCAATCAGTTTTTGCTCGCTGGCAGGAGGCTTGCCAAGAACAAAACCGACAACTTTATTTTTATCTCCTGGATGACCAATGCCGATACGCAGACGGTGGAAGTTAGGGTTATTACCGAATTTGCTCTGAATGTCTTTTAGGCCATTATGACCGCCATTGCTGCCACCCAGTTTCATTTTTGCTACACCGGGCGGTAAATCAAGTTCGTCATGTGCAACCAAGATTTCATCTGGCTGAATACGGTAAAACCCAGCAAGGGCAAGGACTGATTTACCGCTGAGGTTCATGAAAGTCGTTGGTACCAGTAACCGGATATCTTGTCCATTAACGTTAATACGGGCGGTATAGCCAAAAAATTTACTCTCTTCTTTCAGGGATTGGTTATAGCGTTGTGCTAACAAATCGACAAACCATGCTCCGGCATTATGTCTGGTCTGTGCATATTCAGTCCCAGGGTTTGCCAGGCCAACGATTAATTTTATGTTACTCACGGTTTAATTTCGCTTATTGGCAATAAAACAAAAAGGAGATTAGTTTACCTATCTCAAGGCTTGAGTACAAAACTCATTTAACAAAGATTATTGTGATGGAATGTAAAAAGTTAGTCTTAAATTTGTACAGCTTGTGATCGCTGCCGCAATAACCTTTTATACAATAAGGCTATAATTAATTTTAAAGAAGATATCTGCTTTCGTGCTTTTGCGTTCGTTGTATTTGCAAATTAGCGTTCACAAAAAGTATTGGAGGTTGGTTATGAGACGTAAAAAGGCTTTCATTTTCGGCAATATTCTTATGGGAGCAGGAATGGCGGCAATGTTTATTAGTCTGGCTTATGTGTTGCTTAGCCATATCTTTAATCTTGGTCTTTCTGAGTTTTTGACAAGTCTCTCATTAATGGGATTATTTGTTGGCGCGTTTATTTGGCTGCTAGGTGCCAGTATTGGCGGCCGAGAACAGGTTACTGATAAATATTGGTGGCTGAAGAATTACGATGAACGTTGTCGCCGTAAGAAACATCGACATCCGTGATTATTTTCAATATTAACCTACAGTGAATGTTAAATAAGGCGGTAATGGTTACCGCCTTATCCTTACTTGTTAAATGTTCAGTAGATTAAAAGCTGATATTGAAACCGAGGTTAAAATAGTAGTCATGATTCGGCTCATTATCATTTTTTTCATGTGATATGGCGGCAAATGCGCGAAAATCATTGGTCAGATTGGCATTAACACCGACTGTATATTGGATATGATTTTTATTTTGTTTCTCTCCCGGTTGGACGAAACTTGTTTTGGTCGCATTGATTGCGCTGCGAAGAGTATAGCGTTCATTATCGAATTGATGATTGAACAAAATAGAAGCGTAAGGATTGAAACGACCCAGTTTAGTATCTATTCGCCAACCCACCGAACCAACTTTGGAATGATAGCTTTGATTTGCAAAATGCATGGAAGTGCTGTTGTTACCTGTTTCACGATAACCATCAACATCTCCTTTATCCCAGGCATATTGGATGATTGGGCTGGTAGTCAGGTAACGAGTAATTGGAATATTCCAGCCTGCTGTAATCCGCCAGCCCCATTGTTTGCCCATTGTTGAACCTGATTCCCTGCGAGTGGCTTGACCGAGCTGAATGGCGCGTGACAGATTGTCGTAATTGGTACGTGAATAATGGACATCGCCGTTCAGCCATCCGTTACCATAGTAGTTCCATAATGTGTAAGCGGTTATGACATGGCCTGTAGCGGCATAATTAAAATTAGACGTTACGTTTTGTTCATCTCGATAACGTGAAATTGTTGCTCCCAATAGCAAATTATCTGTCAGTTGATAATCGCTACCCAGTGTGAAGGTATTATTGTGATCGCCTGTATAACCACCAAATACACCAACTTTACCTTTGACCTGATGATCATTGCGAAGCTGTTGCAGGTGACCGTCAAGTGAGCTTAGGGCGGTTGTAGTTGGGGTGCGGTTGATGTGGTTCAACGCCATCACTTGTAAAGGAGCGTTGTAGATAGACATAATGTACTGGCCGATGACTTTGTGTGCGTAAGGCGTTGGATGGAGGTCATCGGAGAATAAGTAGGATTGGCTTTTATCAAAGTCAGACTCGGAAGAAGAACACAGATCAGCTCTTTCACCTTGTGGGCAGGCATAACCAAGGGTATTAGTAATACCATAGATGGTTGGATTCTCAATAACTTCCCTTAAGAGATGATTGACATCGGCACGTAGGATATTGCCATTAATGAGTTGATTTTCTTCGTTTTGGTTAAATTTGTCGGAAAATTGGGAAGCAATTTTGCTGGTATTATCATAAGCATCAAGCAATTGGCGATAAATTTTTTTCGCTGCTTCTGGATCTTGGGGAGAAGCGTCTTCAGCAATCTTTTTAAAAACTTCCTGGATGACTTTATTTCTGATTTCCGCATTGGGTGTGGGGTATTTGTTGATAGCGTCGTGAACTTGTTTCAGAATTTGGGCGATTTTGTCATCGGATATTTTGCTTTTTTCTAAAGCGCCTTTAAGTACTGCTTCCATAATTTTTGGGGTTGTACCAATATCAGGAACATTAGGTACAATAATTAACCCCGCGCCAGCCTTAATGAGTTGATTGATCTGCGATGCCGCGGATGCAGAATTATCATTGATACGATTTTGCGCTGCTTTTTCATCGCCTTTTCCTAAATCTTCCAAAGCACTCTTTATATCATTGCCTCCTACCCAATGTATATACACACCATTCGGATCCGCCCGTCCAGAGTGTGCTTGCAAATAGTCATCGAGTTGTTTTCGTGTTGAGTGAACAAGATAATCCCAGACAATATCCCCATAATCGTTAGCTTCTGCTCCTCCATAGGCATAATTGGTTCCGTCTTTTTTAGAGTGTGTCAATTTTTTGCCAGTGAGGTTTCGGGCTATATATTCATCATAGAGTTCAACGTCTTTGCCATCTGTCGTAAATCTGCCTATATTCCCACCATCACTCAAACTATCCCCAAAAACATATACATTGTTGTAGGCATAAGAATTTGTCATGAGGTTAGCTAGTAGTACAGTCGTGGCTGATACTAAAAAGAGTGCTTTTTTCATGTAGTTCTCCTGAAAAAACAGCGCATTATTTTCATGCCAGCCAAAACACCTTGACTTAAAAGAATATTCGCTCATTCCTTTCGGTTAATGGCTGATTTTCTGATTGTTTCAATTCGATACTACTTCCATCTACATATACGAAAATTAAACAAAGTGTTAACGCACGCATATCAATGTTAAATAATGGTTAAATAAAAACGCAAGGCAGTCATTTTGCCTTGCGTTCTTGAGTAAATGCTCTTTAGAGACGGGTGTTTTAGAAACTAGCGTTGATACCTAAACTGAAATTGTAGCTAGGATCTTGGGTATTGCCGTCATTACGGGTTACAGAAGCAAAGCCGCGCAGGTTATTGATCAGGTTTGCGTTCACGCCGACAGTATATTGACGCCAATTCGTGCTTTGCTTGCCACTTTCCTGCACAAAAGACGTTTTGGTAGAGTTAATGGCACCGCTCAGTTTGTAACTTGTATCACCGAACTGGTGATTAAACTGAACGGAGGCATAAGGATTGAAACGGCCTAGTTTAGTATCTACGCGCCAGCCCAGAGTGCCCACTTTAGACGTGTAGTCCTGATCACCAAAATGCATGGAAGTCCTATTGTTGCCGGCTTCACGATAACCATCAACTTCACCTTTATCCCAGACATATTGGATGATTGGGCTGGTGGTCAGATAGTGAGTAACAGGAATATCCCAGCCTGCGGTAATGCGTGCTCCCCACTGTTTACCTGTGGTTGAGCCAGTCTCTCTGCGGGTGGCTTCACCAAGCTGGATAGTACGGGTCAGGCTATCATAATTGGTGCGCGAATAATGGACATCGCCACTTAACCAGCCGTTATTATAATAGTTCCACAAAGTATACGCTGTCAGAACATGACCACGGCCTTCATAAGAAAAGTCAACTATGGGTGAGCGTTCCTCTTTATAGTTAGAGTACATTGCACCCAACAGCAGGTTATCTAGCAGTTGATAATCACCACCCAGTGTAAAGGTTTTATCTTGGTTGCCAGTATATCCACCAAAGATACCTACTTTTCCTTGTTCATTACCACCGTTACGCAGTTGTTGCAGGTGACCATCAAGGGAAGAGAGGGAACTTTTAACGGAGGCACGATTGACTTGAGTCAGTGTCATCACCTGTGATGGCGCATTATAAATAGAGATAATGTATTGGCCCATTATCTTGTGACCCAACGGGGTTGGGTGGAAATGATCAGAGAATAAAAATTCTTTGTCTTTGGTAAATCCTGAGTCGTTGGAGGAACATTTATCAGCGCTTTTACCTTGCTCGCAAGAATAACCTAATGTATTTTGAATGCCATAAATCAGAGGATTGGCGATCACTTCATGCAGCAAGCCATTGATATCGGCACGCAAGATATTGCCGTTTCCTTCGCTAATTAGTTTGTCGACTAGCTCATTGTATAGATCAGTGAGTTTTGATGCATCTTCACTTGCCTTATTGTAGGCAGCGAGAAGTTTTTCATATTTTGCTTCTATTTCTTCTTTTGTTTCTTTATCTGAAGATGATTTTTCTATAATTTTTTTCAGTGTACCTTCAATAAGTTGACGGCGGTAATCGCTATTAGGAGTAGGATATGCATTAATGCCATCACGAACAGATTTCAACGTGTCATTGATTTTTTGTTCGATGGTTTTTTTTTGGTCTGCAGGTAGATTATCATAAACTTCAGGATCTTTAATACCTTTGGATTCTAAGGCTTGGCGAATTATAGCTTGACGAAGTAATGTTTCTAAAAATCTAGGAGTAGTGCTTACATCAGGAACGGTTGGAGCAATAACTAATCCAGCCCCTTTTTCGATAAGTTGATTGATTTGATTTGCATATGCAGTAGCGCTGGTGATGACAATGCCAGTGGCAACTTTTTGAACTTGTAGTGGATCTTTTTCTTTTGAGGCGTCTTCCAAAGCCTTGGCAAGGTCGTTACCACCTATCCAATGAATATAGATGCCGTTAGGATCAACTTTGCCATTATGGGCATTAAGATATCTATTTACCTGCTCTTGCGTACTAAATTTACTGTATTGTTTAAGAGCCGTAGCGCTACCTTGAGCATAATTAGTTCCCCCTGCATCAGAGTTAGTCAGGTTAGTCCCCGTAATGTATTGAGCAATATACTCATTATATAACTGGCTTGTAGCTCCATCTGTTGTAAAACGTCCGTTATTCCCACCATCACTCAAACTATCCCCAAAGACATAGACTTGACTATAAGCATGAGCACTAGAAATAGCATTGATTGAAAGCGCTAACAGTGCAGGTGTAAATAAAAATGCCTTTTTCATTGGCACTCTCCTTAAAAAGTAGTTTTTGTTATTAATTAACCTCTCAATTTTGTAAGGTATTGTTTTTTAAACAAAAGAACCCTACAACTCTTCCTCGGTCGAGTTAGAGAAGTCGATATGTTTAATATTGAAATAAACCTATATAGGACAGCTAACTTATTGATAACGGCTGTCTGGCATTAAGTATGGTTCCCTGTTATTGAACTTCCATGTGACTTTGCATTTTTTATAGATAATGTGATCTTAAAAGGTTTAGTCTTTAAACGTGTATATAAAACAATCAGCCGAAAATTATCCTTTTCACCTTTGGATGTTGATAGATTACCTATTAGGGTAATTTATTTTTTTAGATAAGAAATAATATCTGTTTTCCAATACTGTTGTGTGATGTAAGGAAATAAAATTACTGCCATTAAGCGTGCGACAGGTTAGCAGCAACTATGTAATGACACCAGTATTGTCAGAACATTCGGCAACTGGACGTACCAGATAAATTGAAATGCTTGTGGGATATTAATATTAGGTTCTATGTTAATTTAATCGTTTTATTTTATTGATTGAAATTTGTATTTCATTTGTAACTTTTTGATAAATTTAATTATTTTCAATATAAAATTATTAATGTTATTATTAATTCAAAGGGAAAACATTAGCTAACTGTATCAAATAAACAAAAAACCCCGCTGCTGTAGATACAGCAACGGGGTTTTCAAGCAACGATTTATTTAATCATTTGAATAAGTTAACGCATAATATTGACACAAAACTTAAACATTAATGCTCAAACATCGCAGAGATTGACTCTTCATTGCTGATACGACGAATAGCTTCAGCAAGCATGCCAGACAGTGTCAAGGTGCGAACTTTGTTCAATGCCTTAACTTCATCAGACAGAGGAATTGTGTCACAGACCACAAATTCATCGATCACTGAGTTTTTGATGTTTTCTACTGCATTGCCAGAGAAGATAGGGTGGGTTGCATAAGCAAACACCCGCTTCGCTCCGCGCTCTTTCAATGCCTCAGCCGCTTTGCACAGTGTGCCACCTGTATCGATCATGTCATCTACCAGAACGCAATCACGGCCAGCAACATCACCAATAATATGCATCACTTGAGAAACGTTTGCACGTGGGCGACGTTTATCAATGATAGCCATATCTGTATCGTTCAGCAGCTTGGCAATCGCACGGGCGCGAACAACACCGCCAATATCTGGAGAGACAACAATTGGGTTTTCCAGCTCCTTCTGGAGCATATCTTCCAGAAGAATAGGGCTACCAAATACATTATCAACCGGAACATCAAAGAAACCCTGGATCTGCTCAGCGTGTAGGTCAACAGTGAGGACACGGTCTACACCAACGCTGGACAGAAAATCAGCGACAACTTTGGCAGTGATAGGTACACGTGCCGAACGGACACGGCGATCCTGACGAGCATAACCGAAGTAAGGAATAACAGCGGTAATACGACCAGCAGAAGCACGACGTAGCGCATCGACCATCACAACTAATTCCATCAGGTTGTCGTTGGTTGGTGCACAGGTGGACTGGATGATGAAAACATCACCACCGCGGACATTTTCATTGATTTGAACACTGACTTCACCGTCGCTGAAACGACCGACAGCAGCGTCTCCCAAGTTAGTGTACAGGCGGTTGGCAACACGTTGTGCTAGTTCAGGTGTGGCATTACCAGCAAAAAGCTTCATATCGGGCACGAGAAAAACCTCAGGCTTGCGTCCAGAGAGATATTGTTGACCAATCAAACAAATATTGCTCATTGGTTCAATAACATGGTATCCCAGAGCGGAATGTATGCAACGGAGAAATGTTGACGCCACGCGCAACAAAGCCCTGCATCCACTCTGGGGCTTGATTTAACACCTTACGGGCCGATGCTTCTGATTCGAACTCGCCGAAAACACATGCACCGGTTCCGGTCAGGCGTGACGGTGCATATTCTAACAGCCATAAAAGAAGCTGTTCAACCTCACGAAAACGTTTTCTTGCGATTGGTTCACAATCATTTGCAAATGGTGCCTGTAATAATGCGGGCAGAGCGCGAATCGGAGAATTTCGTCTTAATTCAGGATCGGTGAAGATTGTCGGCGTTGATATCTCAATTCCCGGGTGGGCAACTAAAAACCATTTTTCTTCCGGTAAAGCAGGCTGGAGTTTTTCTCCAATGCCTTCGGCAAAAGCGGCATGGCCTTTAATAAATACAGGGACATCTGCCCCAAGGCATACGCCAAGTTGTGCCAGTTCATCATCGGACAGATTGGCTTGCCAATGGTGATTGAGGGCAATCAATATTGTTGCGGCATTGGAAGAACCCCCACCCAGACCTCCGCCCATTGGCAGGCATTTATCAATGCGAATGTCGGCTCCTAAATATTCGGTAGCGGATTGAGTGTTCGTATGGTGATTCTGTAATGTGCGTTTTTGTAATAGATGGTTTTGCAATAATCGGGCTGCCCGCACAATCAAGTTGTCATCATGGGCTACGCCTGCAACCGGAGTCAGTAAACGGATCTGATTATCTTGACGTGGTGAGATGGTGATCTCATCACCATAATCTAAAAATTGAAATAGTGTTTGCAGTTCGTGGTAGCCATCAGGTCGTTGTCCTGTGATATACAAAAATAAATTCAATTTTGCCGGAGAAGGCCAGGTTAAAGTCATTATTGAATCGTCCAGTTATCCATCTTTAATTTAATGCGGTTGTTTCCTTGCATAAGCTCCAGTCGAGTGGGTAAGGCTGGCGTGATCGAAGTATCGTATCCTTGATAATTGACTCGCCAAATTTCACCATTTTTTTGGTCACTTACGGATTTAAGCAGGTAATTTGCATCCAATTGAAAATCTTTGGCACTACCAGGCAAACCGATTATCCAGTTTCGCAGATTATCCAGAGGAATATTCATATTAGTGAGTTGGTAAATTAAAGATTCAGGTTCATTACTAAGATATTTTTTACCATTATTGTCAGTGAGTTGAATCATGTTTGGTTCAACGAATAGTTCCAATTCTGTTGTACCCAGTGGATTGAGCAGCAATAACTTATAATTATCGGGTGAATATTGTTGCCAGAAAAATCGGGCGTACACTTTTTTTTCATTTGTTAGATAAGCGAAAGAACCTCGGGTTTGGTAATGCCCTAATTTTTGCAGTTGTTGTTCACGGGCGTGCCATTGTGGTGTATCCGCTGATCCCGTACCTATAGGGGGTTGCGTGACTGTACAGGCAGTCAGTAAAACACCGGAAAGGGGAAGCAGGCGAAAAAAAGCAGATATTTTCATACGGTAACCCTTGGTGATAAGAAAACTTAGTATTCTGTCTATTATAAAACTCTGTCGGTTATAAATATGGCAATATTTATCCAACAACTTAAAGTGTGCTACTCAAGTCTATAATCATAGGGAGTAATTTAGCGAAATTTTGTTGAGAATTCTCAACAAAATTATCGCAGAACCACCTGATTGACTTTTATTGGATTGATGCATCAAGTAGAATGCTCGACCAATGAGAGTCCTTATGAAGGGTGTGAGTTTATGAAAATAATTATCAATATCATCATGATCTTGCCGCCCGTGATAACTCAACGCAGTTAAGATGACTTTATTAGCACTCGGTATCAACCATAAAACAGCGCCTGTTTCTTTACGTGAGCGGGTGGCCTTTTCTCCTGACACGATAGGATTCGCGCTTGATGACTTGCTCCAGCAGCCACTGGTGCGGGGGGGCGTCGTGCTGTCCACCTGCAACCGTACAGAGCTTTATCTCAGCGTTGAACAGCAAGGTAATTTTCAACAACAGTTGGTTAGTTGGCTATGCGGATATCATCAGCTTAATCCCGATGATTTGACAGGCAGCCTCTACTGGTATTTAGATAATGAAGCGGTCAGCCATTTGATGCGAGTTGCGAGCGGCCTGGATTCCCTTGTATTGGGAGAACCGCAAATTTTAGGACAGGTGAAAAAGGCTTTCGCTGAGTCGCAAAATTATCAATCTCTGTCGAGTGAACTGGAACGCTTATTCCAAAAATCTTTCTCGGTGGCTAAACGGATCAGAACAGAAACGGAAATTGGCGCAAATGCCGTTTCTGTAGCATTTGCTGCCTGTACACTTGCGCGGCAAATTTTCGAATCCCTTTCCCAACTGAATATCCTGCTGGTGGGAGCAGGGGAAACGATTGAACTGGTTGCCCGTCACTTAAAAGAGCATGGCGTGAATCGTATGATGATCGCCAACCGGACAAAAGAGCGGGCACAGATGCTTGCCAGCGAAGTCAATGCCGAAGTTGTTTCCCTGCCAGATATCGATACCCGATTGGCTGAAGCTGATATTGTTATTAGCTCCACCGCCAGCCCATTGCCAATCATTGGTAAAGGCATGGTCGAAAGGGCGTTAAAATTACGTCGCAACCAGCCAATGTTGCTGATTGACATTGCCGTTCCTCGCGATATTGAACCGGATGTGGAAAAATTGAGAGATGTTTATCTGTACAGCGTGGATGATTTACAGGCTATCATTCAGCAAAATCTCGCCCAACGTAAAGCGGCGGCAGTTGTTGCGGAAGATATTGTGCAACAAGAAAGCAGCCATTTTATGGATTGGTTGCGTTCTCAGGGCGCTGTTAATACAATTCGCGAATATCGAGAACAGGCAGAGAAAATCAGGGCTGAGATGACGGCAAAAGCATTGATGTCCATCAGACAGGGTGCTGATGCTGAACAGATCATTAACCAATTGACTTACCAGTTGACGAATCGTCTGATCCATACACCGACGAAATCTCTCCAACAGGCTGCCAGCGATGGCGATTTGGAGCGCCTGAATCTATTACGGGACAGCCTTGGGCTGGATCATAACTAACCTAACCCTATTCTAAATAAGGTCTGATATTACGAATGAAGCCTTCTATTGTCGCTAAATTGGAAGCATTACAAGAACGCCATGAAGAAGTTTTGGCTCACCTCGGTGATGCCACCGTCATCGCTGATCAAGAGCGTTTTCGCGCGTTATCAAAGGAATATGCTCAACTGACCGATGTGACTAACTGTTTTAAAGCCTGGAAAAGCGTTCAGGATGATATCGAAACAGCCGAGATGATGCTTGATGATCCTGAAATGCGGGAAATGGCGCAGGAAGAACTCAAAAACGCAAAAATTCGTAATGAAGAGCTGGAACAGCAACTGCAATTGCTGTTATTGCCAAAAGATCCGGACGATGAGCGCAACTGTTTTCTTGAAGTTCGTGCCGGAACGGGGGGGGATGAAGCTGCGATATTTGCCGGAGATTTATTCCGCATGTATAGCCGTTATGCAGAATCCCGTCGCTGGAAAGTTGAGATCATGAGTGCCAATGAAGGTGAACATGGCGGATATAAAGAAGTAATTGCCAAAATTTCTGGTGAACAAGTTTATGGTCACCTGAAATTTGAGTCGGGTGGTCATCGTGTTCAGCGTGTACCGGAGACTGAATCTCAGGGACGTATTCACACTTCTGCTTGCACCGTCGCCATTCTGCCGGAAATCCCAGAAGCGGAATTACCGGAAATCAGCCCAAGTGACCTGAAAATTGACACTTTTCGTTCTTCCGGCGCGGGTGGGCAGCACGTCAACACCACTGATTCTGCAATTCGCATTACTCACTTGCCAACGGGCATTGTTGTGGAGTGTCAGGACGAGCGTTCTCAGCACAAGAACAAAGCAAAAGCGATGTCTGTGCTTGCTGCGCGTATTCGTGCTGCTGAGATGCAAAAGCGTCAGGAAGCTGAAGCCTCTGAACGCCGCAATTTGCTCGGTTCCGGCGACCGTTCAGATCGTAACCGTACTTATAACTTCCCACAGGGACGGGTTACCGATCACCGTATCAACCTAACGTTATACCGCCTTGAAGAAGTCATGGAAGGCAAGCTGGATATGCTTATCCAACCTATCATTACTGAATATCAAGCAGACCAATTATCCGCATTGTCAGAGCAGGATTGATGAATTATCAACATTGGCTCCGGCATGCGGCCGCGCAGTTGACTGAAAGTGATAGCCCTAAGCGTGATGCAGAAATCCTGTTGCAACATGTAACAGGGCGTTCCCGTACTTATCTCATTGCATTTAATGAAACATCTATTTCCCCGACGGAAATAGATAGGCTCGATGCTTTTCTGGCTCGTCGTATGCAGGGAGAGCCAATAGCCTATATTGTGGGGGAGCGTGAATTTTGGTCACTGGCTTTGACGGTATCGCCAGCAACCTTAATTCCGCGTCCTGATACAGAATGTCTGGTGGAAAAGGCTCTGGAACTATTGCCTGATCCACCGGCACAGATCCTTGATCTCGGCACAGGGACTGGGGCAATTGCATTGGCATTGGCAAGTGAGAGACATGATTGCTGTGTAACTGGGGTGGATATCAATCCTGATGCAGTCGCATTGGCAAAACATAATGCTGCAAGAAACGCGGAAAAACTGTCCGTTCACAATGTGAATTTTCTGCAAAGTGAGTGGTTTTCTGCGGTTGGGGAAAGACAATTTGATATGATTGTCAGTAATCCTCCCTATATTGATGAGCTTGACCCTCATCTGCGCGAAGGAGACGTCAGGTTTGAACCAGCCACTGCATTGATCGCTGCACAAAATGGTATAGCAGATTTGCAGACAATTATAGAGCAGGCTCGCCACTTCCTGTTGCCAAACGGATGGCTATTATTGGAACATGGCTGGAAACAGGGAATCGTTGTCAGAAACCTATTTTTGGAAAAAGGTTATCAGCAGGTAGCTACTTTTCAGGATTATGGCGGTAACGAACGTATCACGGTAGGTCAATGGAATAAAAATGAAAACCATAGTTAATTATGAATTCAATAATGCTTCCCTGATAGATGGTATTATTTTGGTAACACAGGCCATTCGTCCTGATTTTCCCCAAACAACGGTGACTGAACAATTAACGGCATTGGTTGAAGAAGCTCGACAAAAACTTTCCTCTATTACTGACACCAAAACAAAATTACAAGCGCTATTGACGCTTTTTTATCGAGAATGGAAATTTGGTGGAGCGAATGGGGTGTATTGTTTGTCTGATACTCTGTGGTTGGATGGTGTATTACGTTCACGCCAAGGCGCCCCCGTAACATTGGGGACGGTATTTGCACATATTGCTCAGGTGCTGGCATTACCTGTACAGCCTGTTATATTCCCGACACAGCTAATTTTACGGGTTGATCTGGCTGATGAGCCGACGTGGTTTATTAACCCGATGAATGGCGATACTCTCAACGAACATATCCTTGATGTCTGGTTGAAAGGCAATATTGGCCCAATGGTTAGTTTGGAAAATAAAGACTTACAGGAAGCTGATAATATCAGTATTGTGCGAAAAGTCACCGACGTCATCAAAGTTTCCTTGATGGAAGAGAAAAAAATGGAACTGGCGTTAAAAGCCAGTGAAGTTGTGCTGATGTTCGATCCTGATGATCCGTATGAAATCCGCGACCGAGGATTGATTTATGCGCAGCTCGATTGCAATCACATTGCTGTTTCAGATTTGAGTTATTTCGTGGAGCATTGCCCTGAGGACCCGATCTCAGAAATGATAAAAATGCAGATTAATTCCATTGATCGGAGAGCAATCGTCCTCCATTAAAGGCGTTATAAAGCGGCATTTCTCTGCTTCTTATTTATTTTTTACGGATACAGCAAATTTATTTGTCCTTAACAAGAGAAGGTATAAACATGCAACAGAAAGTGGTTAATATTGGTGACATCAAGGTCGCGAATGATCTGCCTTTTGTACTGTTTGGCGGTATGAATGTCCTTGAGTCACGGGATTTGGCCATGCGTATTTGTGAACATTATGTGACTGTAACGCAAAAACTGGGCATTCCTTATGTTTTTAAGGCGTCTTTTGATAAGGCTAACCGCTCTTCGATCCACTCCTATCGTGGGCCTGGTTTAGAAGAGGGAATGAAAATTTTTCAGGAGCTGAAGCAGACTTTTGGCGTGAAAATCATTACTGATGTACATGAACCCGCGCAAGCCCAGGTTGTTGCAGATGTGGTTGATGTCATCCAGCTTCCCGCTTTTCTTGCCCGTCAGACTGATCTGGTTGAAGCGATGGCAAAAACTGGCGCAGTTATCAATGTCAAAAAACCTCAGTTTGTTAGCCCAGGGCAGATGGGAAATATCGTTGATAAATTTAAAGAAGGTGGCAACGATCAGGTAATACTGTGTGACCGTGGCAGTAATTTTGGTTACGACAATCTGGTCGTCGATATGTTGGGCTTTGGTGTCATGAAACAGGCAACCAATGGCTCACCAGTGATTTTTGATGTCACTCACTCATTACAATGCCGTGATCCATTTGGTGCAGCTTCCGGCGGTCGCCGTGCGCAAGTGTCAGAGTTGGCACGTGCTGGTATGGCGGTAGGAATTGCCGGTTTGTTCCTTGAAGCCCATCCTGATCCAGAAAATGCAAAATGTGATGGTCCATCAGCATTGCCGTTGGCAAAACTGGAGCCATTCCTGATGCAGATGAAAGCCATTGATGATGTAGTGAAAAATTTCACGGAGCTGGATACCAGTAAATAATCACGCGATCTGTTTGGTTTTTTGATAATGCGGTTACAGACATTTTGCCCTGTAACCGCTAATTTTTTTACGCATTATCTTTAATAAATAATCTCTTACCAGGAAAGTCAATTAATATTGCGTATTGATTGAAGAAGTTATTTCCAATTAATCCATCCGCATTTAAATGATTAAAATCTCCATCAACCAGTAGTGAATTCAGTTTTATTTTTTTAGCATCTTTCTCATCAAGTTGAAACGTTGATACAACGCATTCTTCTTTGCTCAGCTCTTTTCTCAAAGCCCCGCAGGGAAGGATAATTGGAGGTGATTGCAGCCTTTGTTGCCAAAAAATGGAAGCTGATGCACCAGTATCCAGGATCATGTTGTAACTCTTGGCGTTTTGTGAAACTTTGACAACAATGCCTTCTCGAGTGAGTCTCAACGGTAATTCACTCCAACCATCAGCCACATTGACATCCAACGCTGGCAAATGATCAGAAACTGACAATTGCTGGTTTTTGTAATCGATAAGAACAACTTTATCTTTGAATAAATTAAGGCCCATTACCATCGACGTGGGAAGCTTTTTTTCTTGACCTAACAAGGTCACTCCCCAGGGTGTTAGCGAAACTCCGGTAATATCCTTAAATATCATCCCATTTATCGAAAGTTGTGGTATGTGAAATTTATCATTAAAAAAAACTTTGCCTGTAATGTCAGTAGAGCGTACTTTTTCAGGACCTATCACTAAGCCTGAGATTTCCGACATAAACTCTTTAGTTAAATGGAGGGCTTGAGATGCACCCGTATCGAGCATTAACTTTTGCTTTTTTCCATCAATTTCGAGATTTGCTACCGGCAAAGAGAATTTATCAAATTGAAAATCTATATGTATGACTTCTTCCGCAGCCATGGAATCTGTGACAAGCAATGACGTAACGGAAGAAAAAACGATAAATACTGTTGCCATAAGGTGCTTATTGAGTGAAAAAAGCATAAAAACTCTCCATATCTGCGTTCATATTTAAGTCAAATTTTAGGGTGAAAAATAAGCTTATCTTGAATTTTGCAATAACGATAAGAATATTAGACCAAAAAAGCATCTAATATTCTTATCTGGAGATTTAGGTTAATCTATTTCTTTCAGTGCCTTGGATAAAGTGGCATAAAAGCTCAATTGCCCTTTAATGGGTTCGACTTTGGCTCGTGCCAGAGTTTTCAAGGGTTGGAAGGAAATATCGCACACAACGAGATGTTTCTCTTTTCCCATCTCCCTGACGAATCCTTGAAAAGCATGTAGCCCGCCTGCATCCAGCACCGGAACAGCATCCCATTGCATAATAATGGTGTGATAATCGGTTCCTTGTTCTTTCAGTTCAGCAAAAATGCGATCCGCAGCCGCAAAAAACAGAGGACCATTAATTCGCACAACCAACAAACCTGTATCATGATTTGTTGCAGGAGAAATACTGATTCGGGTCATATTGGCAATTTTGCGCATAAACAGCAATGAAGCCAGCACAATGCCTATTGTGATTGCCACCACCATATCAAACAGAACGGTTAATGACATACACAGCAGCATGACAATGATATCGTCTTTGGGGGCACGGCGGATGAGGTCTATAACCTTATGGGCTTCACTCATATTCCAGGCCACAATCAACAAAATGGCTGACATAGCGGCAAGCGGTAAATAAGAAAGCATTGGGGCAAGAACCAGCAGCGCCAATAATACCAGCAGTGAATGAACGATAGCGGAAATTGGTGAGGTTGCACCTGCCCGCACATTGGCGGCTGAACGGGCGATAGCCGCAGTTGCGGTGATCCCACCAAAGAAGGGAGCGACAATATTACCCATTCCCTGACCGATTAATTCACTATTGGAATGATGTTTTTTTCCTGTCATACCATCCAAAATAACGGCGCATAACAGGGATTCAATTGCCCCTAACATTGCCATAGAAAATGCGGCGGGGAGCAATGCTGATACTGTATTCCAGCTAATATCAAGCGAGTGAGTATCAGGTAATTGCCACGGTAGGATAAATTGAGGAAGAATAGGGGGAATACCTTGGCCTTGTGTACCATCTTCCAGCGTATAGCTAAATGATGAGCCAATCGTTGCCACATCATGGCCTAACAGATGCATGATCCCCATGATACCCGTACCTGCCATCAATGCCGGTAAGTGACCCGGTAACTTCAAACCTAGTTTTGGCCAGAAAATCAATACTAGCAGGGTTGTTAAACCGATGAGGGTATCGCTAAGTTGTGATGAAGGAAACGCTTGGGAGAGGGCAATTACCTTATTAATATAATTTTCCGGCACATGGTCTAGTTTCAGGCCGAAAAAATTTTGCACTTGCATGGTCGCGATAGTAATAGCAATACCAGAAGTGAATCCAAGCGTGACAGACAGTGGAATGTACTCAATCAATCGGCCAAATCTCGCTAATCCCATGATAAGCAAAATAATGCCAGACATGAGCGTGGCGATAAGCAGGCCACTGAGGCCAAATTGCTGTGATACAGGGTAGAGTATCACCACAAAAGCCGCCGTTGGACCGGAAACGCTATAACGTGATCCTCCGGTCACAGCAATAATAATACCGGCAATGGCCGCAGTATACAGGCCGTATTGTGGTGCCACACCACTGCCGATTGCCAGAGCCATTGCCAGTGGGATAGCAATGATTCCCACGGTGATCCCGGCAATTATGTCTTTTATAAGACGTTGAAAAGAATAAGTTTCTTTCCAACAAGCGTCAATAAGCGCACTAAATGGGCGTATTCCCTTAATTTTACGAGTATTCATTTAATTAAGAACCAAAAAATAGGATAGCAGATGATGAGCTGAAAAAAGTAATGCTAGCATATCGCTTTTATCAGCCCAGAAAAGTGTTATATGTCAAAAAGTTAACTAATAGATTAGTGCTTGTTTTTAGTAACGTAGGTAAATTCTGAGTTTGATGCTCACTTTATTAAGATAAATAGCACAAATAATCCTAATTGTAAGATCAAAAACAAAATTGCTTGTTTTAACAACTTTATTGCGCCTTTGAAGCGTTCATTCATTGTTTGTGAGCGAGGTGATTTATTAAAAATAAGTAATAACGCTTGATCGAAATCTGCATGTTTTTCGGGATATAAACTAATAATATGAAAATAGTGGTAATCCAGCCAAGTACGCCAACAATAATATTGATTGAGTAAAGCAGCGAATAACAATATAAAATAAATTATATGATTGTTTGAGTTTGTTATAAATATAGCGGTTGCTATAAGAACTGTTAAGGCAGATATGCCAGAAATAAAGCGCCAACTTTTTAATGTGACAATAACGATTTTACTTGTCAGGTCTTCTGGTTGCATATCATGCTTTCCTATACCGATAGATGCTTTCCCATTGTGCAAGAGCATCCCAATGTTCCTGCCTGAAAGTCACTAGTGGCCTGGCCTTACGCAGGATATTTATTGCTTTTGTGATATTATATTCAGGATGTTGTTTCAATAGCCATGCTGCTACAACCATGGCACTGCGGGACAATCCTAGTGTGCAATGAATGAATACGCTTCCTTTTTGGTGTAATTTGTCCAATGTACAAACAGCGGATTGCAGTGCTTCTGGTGTTAGCGGTAATAAATCTATTTGAGGTTGGCATATATAGTGTTTTTCATGGTGATCAGGTTTTCTGTGCCACTCAGCAGTCAGATCAAATACACTGGTTATATTGATTGGCTCAATATCGGATTGGCACGGCAAGCAACCGAGGATAATTCCTTCTACGATCTGATTATAAGGAGAGCTTTGGCGTCTGAACCAAAGATAAGAAAGCCAGGCTCCCAATTGGTACGGTGCCAGTAGCCAGCGAGCGGACAGTGATATGCATCCATCGGATTGTTTTTGGAACACTGAATTACCTAATCCAGCATAACCAAGGGCAATCATTAATAATGATATAGCAGGCCATAACAGTATCCAGAAAATTCCTCCTAATCCATATGCCATCAGCATAAAAAAGAAACTTCCCATTATATAATAGCCAAAGAGTTTTCGAGCATAGCTATCCTGACTTGGTTGCCATTGCCAATGATGTGAAATCGGTAATAAGTAACTAATGACCACACCTACGGCAAAACCTGTGATTACGTCAATAAAATGGTGCTGCCAAGTGGTAAGGACTGATAAGGCAATCAGGATAGACCAGACATGCAGCAAACCACGCCAATAGCCTTGAATGTGTATGGAGTAACGCAGCCAGAGTAACCATAACAGAATAATATGTAAGGAAGGTGCTTGATTATAGGGCAAATCAAACAGTTCTAGTTGGGTGAACAGCCATCCGAAAACACCTGCTGTTGCAGGGCGGGAAAGCGAAAATTGCAAAGGGAATAACAAAAATCCGGCACAGGCAATCAGTGACGCTGTCACTAATCTCCAGCCATGAAGCCATTGCTCACGGCGGCTGGTACAGATAAATAATGATATCCCGTAAAACAAATCAATGCTCCAGTAAGGAATAATTGTCCATGACCAAAAAGGGAGATTCTGTTCCCAACTGAAAACGACGGCTTTTATGTCGTCTCTGAGTGAGGTGAGCTGATTAATTTGCCCGTATGTCATAAAGAAAAAGGGTGCCAGAAACAATAGCCATACACAGGCTGTCAGCCATAAACGTTGGCGACTTTCAAAGGGAAGTTGCATTGGAGATTTCATAGATTTATTTCCGGCGATGAATGCGTTTGGCAATCGATACAGTAAAAATCCCCCAGTTATCCGTTAATTGATACTGTTTTTCAAAACCAGCCGCTTCTACTAATGCGTCTATTTCACCTTGGGTACGTCGTCGCATGACCCACGGTTGATTCTCACGATGACTGGAAAGAACGCGGGCGATCATTTCAAGTTGTGGATGCCAGGGCTGTCCGGTATATATCAGATACCCATTTTCGGCGATCGCATCAGCAAGACCATGCAGGGAATTTTTAATTAACGTATTGTCAGGAAACAATTCATAAAGACCGGAAACAATGCCCAGAGTTGGTGTGGGGGAAATGGATGTAATGCTTTCAGCATCAAAAGCGTCACCGATTACAAAACGAATTTTATCGGTAAGATTACGCTCTTCAATATAAGACTGGCCTTGATTGACATTAATGTCGCTGTAATCTCTTAACAAAATGGAGTCAATTGTGCTGAAATCGTTGATCGCATCAAAAATATAACGTCCATGTCCGGCAGCGATATCTACAATATGAATCGGTTGGTTTTGTTGATGTAGATGATGAATAGCTTGACGGATTAATGTTTCCATATTGATTTTGCGGTGACGTATACCGCGCCAGCCAATATTGCCCCTGAGATATTGCTGATCCATTAGCTGTCCCCAAATTCCTTGGCCTTGTGGTTGATTACGATAGACATAATCCAGCGTGGAGCCGGAATCAAAACCTGTTTCAAAGCCGATACGGATACCTTCAGAAGCTCGACCCCATCGTGTATTCATTGCCTTACGCATTAATTTATAACCAAGATTTTTAGGACACCAACGGGGTAACGGATGAGCCAATGTACGAAACTCATCGGCTGTATGGCTCCAGATATCTTCATTGCTGTAATCATGTTGGTAACGTGGAATAGCAAAAGTACGATCAAGAAAAGTACGTATTTTGTCGAAGACCAAATGGCGATTTTTTTCACCCAGCGTATCGTGGTAAAAACCATTCATAACATACTTTTCTTTAATAGGTGTATTCAATCGTTGGTAAAATTGGTGTTGGGGTTTATGGTTTACTACATAATCATTATCAGAAATAAACAATTGTGTCGGCAATGTAATGGCGCTGGCATCTTGTACAACACGTGTTGCAGTTTGATAAAGTTCTAGCAGAATATTGACGGCGATTTCGCGGGTAATCAGGGGATCATTATTATAAGATGCGATACGATCTTCATCGTGAGTCAGAAATTTCGCTTTTACATAAGAATTGATGAAGAAAATCCCACGTATTTTTTGCATCAATCTTAACCCCGGTACTGCAAAGGGAACGTATAATTTGATATCGAACGCAGGGGCTGCAAGGATCATAGCACGGATTTTTGGCGCATAATCATGCACCCAGGCAGACACTAATACAGCCCCGACACTCTGGCCAATAACCACGATATTTTCCATTACGATACCGTAATTAGTAGCAATAAACCTGACAAATTCATCAACATCACGAATAGATCTACCCATTGATGGGCTATAACCACGTACTCCTTCTGTTTTTCCATGTCCGCGGGCATCCCATGCAAACATTGGAATATCAGGAAGATTGAGTTCATCAACAATATGCTGAACTCGCCCCGAATGTTCATGGCCTCGGTGGAAAATAATGATGGCTTTTTTTGCCTCATTCTGTTCTTGGGGCCAATAACGATAAAATAGGGAAACCTGATCTGATGTGGTGAAATAATATTCTTTGGCAGTACGTTGATTTGATGCTTGTAGTTTTAAGGGTGATGTTTTTTCTGAGAGTGTCATGTTAATGCCTTATTTTGATTGTGGCTGCTCAGTTGGTTTGATTTCATGCAAGGCTTTGACAACGCGTTGGTAACAAGTTATCAAGAGTAAAATAATCACAATAAGGAATAAATAATGGCTCCAACTTAAGGTTGAAGGGAAAAATGCGATAATCAATCCATAAGCACCGAAGATAAAAGCCCTGTCACTTTTTCCCATTGGACCATCATAGCGTCGTGATGCACCAATCATTAGTGCCAAAACACCGATAAACTCCGTTAGAATAGCCAGAAATAAAATTACCAATAGGCTGACGTTGTTGATATTAGGTAAAAAACAGAAGGGGAGATAGAGAGCAACATCGGAAATCACGTCTCCAAGTTCATTATAAATAGCCCCTAAATGAGATTTCTGGTGATATTCTCGGGCTAACATACCATCAACGGCATTGAGTGCCATACGAATGAAAAGAAAAATAGGCAGTAGCCAATAGAAACTGGTAGAAGGAAACAGGCTCAACAATAGGCCAACAGTGATTGACAAGAACATCGCACTTAATGTGACTTGGTTGGCAGTGACCCCATATTTTTGTAGAGAAACTACGAGAGGACGTAATAGATTTTGGAAAAATGGTTTTAGATTATAGATGGTCATCTTACCTTAAGTCCTTTATAGGCCGAACTGATATCAATAGAATAAATAACAGAAAAGAGTGAACAAATAAAATAGATTTTGTTTAGGTGATTAATAATTTTCTGATTAGATGGAGTATTGTTGATTTTTATCTACAATTATAGTTTTTAATTATTCAGTGAAAGAAATTATTATGGAGAAATGATCATGGATGTTACAAATTTGGATGTATTAATTAGTCAACATTAAGGATGTGATAAATTGTCTAGGGTACAGCGTTTGTTAACTTTGATGGAAATATTACGCAGTTATTACTTTCCCGTGCAGGGCAAGGTATTGGCGCAGAAGTTGAATATTAGCTTAAGGACTCTCTATCGGGATATTGCGACCTTACAGGCTCAAGGTGCAAGTATCGAGGGAGAAGCGGGTATAGGTTATATTTTACGGCCGGGATTTGTTTTACCACCGTTGATGTTAACGCAAAATGAGATAGAAGCCTTGGCGTTAGGGGCCAGTTGGGTGGCAAAACGTGCTGATTCACAATTAAAAGCATCTGCAAATAGTGCAATCAATAAAATTGCAGCCGTGATCCCAACAGAACTTAAACAATATCTTGAGATGAATGCATTATTAGTTGGGCCTGCTACTACGAAAATTGAACCTTCCATTGATATCCCGCAAATACGGCAAGCGATCAATCATCGGCATAAAATCACTTTCACTTATTTAGATCTGAAAAACAATCAATCGACAAGAACAATATGGCCATTTGCATTGGGATATTTTGAGAATATCAGTATTGTTATTGGTTGGTGTGAATTAAGAAAAACATTTCGCCATTTCAGGTCGGATAGAATGCGCTACTTGAAAATAGAACAACTGTGTTATCCCCGTTCAAGACAGTCATTACTTAGAGAGTGGCGGGAAACGGAAAAAATAGAGCATTAACTACTGACAAAAACTGTCACACGGGTTTGTTATCTTGAGGATTCTTAATGTATTGAACCTGCTACCTGACTGTTGGAGTTTTTTTATGCTAACCCTAACTTTTTCTACATCGGTAAATGCAAAGCCATCCCATATTTGGTCCCATTATGTCAATTTTGATTTACGAAAAAAATGGGAGGTTGATCTTGAATATTTTGAATTTGAAGGTGAAATGAAAACAGGGCAATACGGCAGAATGGTATTGAGTGGTATGCCGGAAATTCGTTTCTATCTTGCAAAGATTGAAGTTAATAAAGAATTCACTGATCAAGTCAATTTGCCACAGATGGGAGTGTTAACTTTTTGTCACCAAATTTTGACTGGCGAAAATAATATGGCAAATGGTATTCAGGTGAGTGTTTCTTTTGAGCCTAAAGACCAACTTTCTGATGCCCAAGCGGTAAGTTTTTTTAAGCAAGTGACGCAAGATCTGGTCGAAACACTCTCAAGGCTTAAGGTTGTAGTTGAAAGACCTGAGACAGAAATCCCCGCAATAGAAAAATTCGTTTCTGCTGTTAAGCCTAATCTTCAACTGATTTACGTTTCTGATATCGAGCGCTCTACAGCCTTTTATGCAACTATTTTAAATTCTGAACCGGTTTTTTCCAGCCCACGTTATGTTGCATTTACTGTAGGTAAAGAAGCTATTTTTGCTATTTGGAGTGGAGGAACGAAGCCAGATAACACAGTGCCGCGGTTTTCAGAGATTGGTATTATGTTACCCACTTGTGAAGAAGTTGATCAACTCTTTGAGCAATGGCAACAAAATCCAGACATTGAAATTCAGCAGGAACCCTACACTGACGTTTTTGGTCGCACTTTCCTCGTGAAAGATCCTGATGGCCATATAATCCGAGTGTGTCCTTTGGATTAAGGAAAATGGAGGAAATAATGTTCTAATCAAGCTATCTGCAAGATCACTTATGAATTAATAGCAGTGCGGGGCGGATTAGGATAGTTTAGTGTCACGCACTCACTTAACTGAGTTAGCTGATTAAGTCACTCACTCACTCATTCTTACTTATTAAATATTCCTTTTACTGGTCATTCTCCTCATGAAGAAAAGCCTGAGTTATTGATGTTATTTTTGAAGGATTTTTTGTCGCATTAATATCAGAGAATTAAATTTCTCATACCTGAGAACGCTGTCATCCTGCCTTATGCGTTTTTGTATTCGTCAAAAAATTCACACGTCTTGAGCTTACCCTTGCTTAGCACAGAATCTATTCCAGAGGTGTAAATTGGGGTAGAAATAATCGACGAAATAATAAAGTTATTCTAAAGTATTTATAGTCTGAGAGTCCGCACTATTTTATTTTTGTTGATAAAAGCGTTGATTATATTTCAGACACATTAGCTCCCTTTCTATATGAGCCTAAGTTATTTAGGGAACCAAATTATGAAAATATATAGACGTGCCGTGTTACCGATAGCCCTTAGAGTAGCTTTGTTTTTTCCCGGAATAAGTGTTAATACAATAGTGGTTGCATCATCATGTGGCTCTTCGAATACGACGACTATTTCCGATAATGAGACAAATCCCTATAATCTATCAAGTTGTGAGAATCTTATTATTAATAAAGGTGCATCGATTAATGCCCCTAAAGGGAATGCAAATGATTTTGATCATTACGGTCTGAAATACAGTGCAGTTAATGTCGGCGATAACAATAATCTGGCCCCAAAAACTTTAGTTGATAGCATTGAGAATTATGGAGTTTTGCAGGGAACCAGTGGAGTCACAGTAACTTACACTGGTTCTGTTGAAAAGTTGCTCAATCACGGAACAATAAGTGGAGTGTCGGGAGCTATTTGGGTTTCTGGTCAAATAAACACGTTAGATAATGATGGTTCAATTAACGCCAATAATGACATTAACTCATTGAATGCAATACAGATACAATATGCGAGTGGCTCAAATAATGAAGATAAATATGGATACATAGGTAAGATCCTAAATCGGAATAAAGGATCGATTGATGGAATAGCTGTTGAAACGTCAACACTTGAATCCATTGATAATTATGGGATACTTAAATCTCAGAAAAGTAACATTCTCTCTAATCTCGCAACGTTTGATATTGACTCTGGCAGTAATGTCGATACTTTCAATAATTATGGAACAGTGACTGGCCTCTATCACGGCATTCTGATTCAAGGTGGAGGATACCTCGAAAATCTGAATAATAACTCCGGGAGTAAAGGGATCACGGCTGACCAGGATGCGGTTCAAGTCACTGGGCAAGGCAAGGCTCAATTAGACGCCAATCCCCAGATCAGGTCGTCCAAAATTAAACAGATTACCAACGCTTCCTTTTTATATGGAAAGCGAAATGGAATCTATATCGACGATAAAGGCGTTGTTGATACCATCACGAATTTGGATGGCGGTGTAATAAAGGGAGACCAATTCTCTATAAAGAATGATGGCACCATTACTAACGATATTCATAATTCAGGCGCAATTGATGGCAATGTAGAGCTTGGCAGTACCAGCCTTTATATGTCTGGTCCAAATGCAAGCCTGAAGGGCAATGTGTCCGGAACGAAAAATTCAGTTGTCACCATCGGGGGAAAAAGTGCTACGACGGGAAATCTGGATCTTACCTATACCCACGACATGAATATTGGCACGGTCAATATATTATCCGGCAGCACGTTACGTCTGGGTGACGGACATAAAACAGGAAGTGTCTCCAGTAATATTGACAATGAGGGAAACCTTTATTTCAACTGGAACGATAAAATTACCTATAACCACATTATTAGTGGCGCAGGTTCAGTTCACCAAGTGGGTAGTGGCATAACCATTTTGACAAATGCAAACACCTATACAGGTGAGACAAAAATCGAATCGGGTATTTTGCAACTTGGTGATAAAGGAACAGCGGGAAGCATTGATAATACTTCCAAAGTGACAATCGGGCAGGGAGGCGTACTGGCCTTCGACCGAACGGCTCACACCCTCTTTGCCGCTGATATTGAAGGCGTTGGTTCCCTTCACCAACAGGGTACAGGTGATTTGACCCTGACCGGCAATGTAACTACAGGTAAGCCAATCACCGTGACATCAGGCAAACTGCAATTTGGCGATGGTGCCACAATCGGCACGCTCTCACTCACCGGAATTGACAATAATGGGGCGGTTATTGTTGCTGGTGCCGCGAACAGTGTGGTGACACTTGATGGTGAAATAAACGGGACAGGTACGCTGGAGATCACGGGTGGCAAGGCGATCGTAACCGATGATAGCACCTACTCAGGCCAGACTACCATTGGCAATGGTGCAACGTTACAACTCGGTAATGGTGGCACGACCGGAAATCTTGCCAAGAGCGATATTGTAAACAAAGGCACTTTGGCACTCAATCTGAATGGAACAAGCAACTTTGATGGTGTTATTTCTGGAAATGGTCATATCGAGAAGATGGGCGCTGGTGTAACGAGGATAAGTTCGGATTCCTCGGCTTTTACAGGATCAACGCGTGTTGAAAAGGGAACTCTTGTCGTTGACAACCAGCTAGGCGCAACAACCTCGACCTTCAATGTTAAAAATGGGGGGAGTGTTAATGGTACTGGCATCATTGGCGGCACGACAACAATCGAAAGCGGCGGTCACCTTACAGGCAAACAAGGCGATACTCTGACATTTAGCAAAGATCTTATTCTCAGTAGCGGCGCCAATGTGGATATTTCGCTTGGGGCAGAGGATGCATCCGCGTCTGCATTATTTAATGTCCGTGGTGATCTGACACTGGCAGGAACGCTTAATGTCGCGGATCTTGGTGGGCTAGCAGCAGGTGAATACGATATATTCCATTATGGCGGCACCTTAACCGATAACGGAATGACGCTCACTGGCGGAAAACCGGACTCACTCTCTCTCGGTATGAATAGAAACCATGAAGTTCATCTCATCAATACTGGCGGTATGCTCCTGAATTACTGGGATGGTAGTGACAGCAGTAAACACAACAATAATGCCATTGATGGGGGTGATGGTATTTGGCAGGTCGGTGGAAATGATAACTGGACGTCAAAAACAGGATATCCCAATTCCAGTTGGAAAAGTACTGACCAGTTTGCCATCTTCTCCGGTGCCTCAGGCACCGTGAAGCTAGATAACAGCGATGGTAATGTCACTGTAAATGGTATGCAGTTTAGCGCTGATGGTTACAAAATCACCGGTGATTCTCTGACCTTAGAAAATGATAAAACAGGCAGCGCTAAAATTCGCGTTGGAACGGGTAATATGTCAACAACCGGTAGAGTTGCCACAATTGAGTCAATCCTGACGGGTTCGGCTACACTTGAAACAACGGATTTCGGTACGTTGGTTCTGAACGGTAAGAATGATTACACGGGCGGTACGAAAGTGACGCGGGGTGTCCTTCAGATAGGTGACGGCGGTACCAAGGGCAACATTTCCGGCGATGTGGTCACTGGGAGCAAAGGCACGCTGGCTTTTGACCGCGCAGATGCAGTGACATTTGGCGGCAATATCACTGGCGAGGGACGATTGGTTCAAAACGGTAAAGGCACACTGGCGCTTACCGGTACAAATACTCATTCGGGTGGCACGACAGTGACACAGGGTATTCTCCAGATAGGTGACGGCGGTACCAAGGGCAACATTTCCGGCGATGTGGTCACTGGGAGCAAAGGCACGCTGGCTTTTGACCGCGCAGATGCAGTGACATTTGGCGGCAATATCACTGGCGAGGGACGATTGGTTCAAAACGGTAAAGGCACACTGGCGCTTACCGGTACAAATACTCATTCGGGTGGCACGACAGTGACACAGGGTATTCTCCAGATAGGTGACGGCGGTACCAAGGGCAACATTTCCGGCGATGTGGTCACTGGGAGCAAAGGCACGCTGGCTTTTGACCGCGCAGATGCAGTGACATTTGGCGGCAATATCACTGGCGAGGGACGATTGGTTCAAAACGGTAAAGGCACACTGGCGCTTACCGGTACAAATACTCATTCGGGTGGCACGACAGTGACACAGGGTATTCTCCAGATAGGTGACGGCGGTACCAAGGGCAATATTTCCGGCGATGTGGTCACTGGGAGCAAAGGCACGCTGGCTTTTGACCGCCCTGATGCAGTGACATTTGGTGGCAATATCACCGGTGAGGGACGATTGGTTCAAAACGGTAAAGGCACGCTGGCGCTTACCGGTACAAATACTCATTCGGGTGGCACTACAGTGACACACGGTATTCTCCAGATAGGTGACGGCGGTACCAAGGGCAACATTTCCGGCGATGTGGTCACTGGGAGCAAAGGCACGCTGGCTTTTGACCGCGCAGATGCAGTGACATTTGGTGGCAATATCACCGGTGAGGGACGATTGGTTCAAAACGGTAAAGGCACGCTGGCGCTTACCGGCACAAATACTCATTCGGGTGGCACGGTAATCCGTCATGGCACTTTACAGATCGGTGACGGGCATAACAGCGGAACCCTCGCAGGGCTGGTGGAGAGTGGGGTTGATACGAAACTGGTTTTCAACCGTGCCGATCAAGTGACATTTTCCGGTTCCCTAAAAGGGCAAGGGCAATTGGTGCAGGCCGGTAGCGGTACTACCGTTCTGACAGGCGCTAACCACTATACAGGCATAACAGAAGTACAAAAGGGAACACTTCGCCAAGGAGCGGAAGGGGCTTTCAGTGTAGCTTCGTCATATACAATCGGGCAACATGGTAAGCTTGATATAGGCGGATTTAATACGACTATTTCCGCTTTGAATAACAGTGGCACAGTCTTGGCTGGCGGAGATAACGAAGCCGTGGGGCGTACACTGGCGATTGCGGGTAACTACAGCGGCAATAACGGTACGGTGAATTTATCGACCGTGTTGGAAGGCGATAATTCAAAAACTGATAGACTTGTGGTGAACGGCAGCACATCCGGCACAACTCATCTCGTTATCAAAAATGTCGGCGGAGCGGGTGCGCCGACGAATGAAGGCATCAAGGTTGTTGATGTGAAAGGCACGTCAGACGGAACTTTCAGTTTGGTTGGTGACTATAGTTATAAGGGAGAGCCAGCCGTTGTGGCTGGTGCTTATGCTTACCGTCTTCATAAGAATGGCATTGATAATTCGGATGGAAATTGGTATCTGCGCTCATCGCTGACCAATCCAAAACCCAATCCAGATCCTATACCTCCGACGCGGCTCTATCATGCTGGTGTTAGCGTTTACGAGGCTTATGGCCGGGTTTTACAGACTCTGAATATGCCTGAATCTTTGCATGGACGAGTCTACGGGCGTGAGGATAGACTGCGTGGTGTGAAGGGTTTCAGAACCACTACAGACGAGGGTAGCACAGACGATAACAAAAAACCGTTGTCCAATGGAGCATGGGGGCGGATGACAGCCTCTTACGGCAAATTATCGCCACGTATCACCACATCTGGTGCTGGTAATATCACCTATAACATGGCTCGTGCTCAAGTCGGCATAGACGGACGCTTTTATGAAAATGACCACGGTTCAGTGATTGGTGGTGTTTTCCTGCAATATTCGAATATTAATGCAGACGTAGGCTCCGAACATGGTGAAGGTAAAATCCATGCGAATGGTTACACGATAGGTGCGACAAGTACGTGGTACGGCAATAATGGGTTTTATCTGGATGGCTTATCGCAACTTACTTACTTTAACAATGATCTGGATTCAAAGACTGCGAATCAGCATCTGGGTAATGGTAAGTCCGCCCTTGGATATGCATTGGGTCTGGAAACTGGGCGACGGTTTGATTTGACGCCAAAATGGTCACTGACTCCGCAAGCACAGTTGGTTTATTCTTCCATCGATATGAATAATTTCCATGATACGTTTGGGACCAAAGTCCGCTTTGATCAAAGTAGGAACATGAAATTACTCATAGGTGCGAAGATAGACTACAGCCAAAAGGGGAGTGATGCTCAGGGCAAGAATGAAAAAACCTCTAATCTTTACGGCCTTTTCAACATCCGTCAGGAAATTCTGGGACATAATGACGCTGTTGATGTTGCTAATGTTGCCTTCCACGGTGGGAATGACCACACTTGGGGTGAGACAGGTTTTGGTGGCTCCTACAGTTGGGGTAATGGCAGGTATTCTGTCTCTGGTCAGACGTCAGTCAATACCAGCCTGAATAATTTTGCAGACAGTTATGAGCTGAGTGCAAAAATTGGTCTAAAAATGACATGGTGATTAAGAGAATGTCATTGGAATTAACAGAAAACCGTGGGTATTATCACCCACGGTGAAAATTCGCGGTGGTCTTTTTTGATAGCAAAATGGGATGTGCTTATCCTTCGTGTGACCATCCTACCAGACAGACAAAAAAGTCATTGTAATCAATTGAGCCACCAAAATCCTCAAAAGCCGCACAATAAGTTCTTCCTAATATCGGCGTTCCTGAACTTGGTTGTATTGAACCTTCACTCCAACTGTTATCAAGATGATTACTCTCAGGGCACTCAACAGTGCATACAAGTTTCCCGTCTGCTCCTGTGTATTGAAATGTTTTGCCATCATATTTATTTATCTCACTATCTCCATAGTCTGGTTTTGTCCATTGGGCGTAAAGTGTTTTTGTATCTTCATCATATATTTTCACTGTATAACCGTATTCAGCCTCTGTCATAAAAAAATATGAAATATACCATCCACTTTTTATATCAATAAATTTAAGTGTTTTAGTTGCCATTATTAATTCCCCTTTAATATAGTTCCATAAAATATTTTATACTTCCGACATGATTGTTGGCTGTAACCCTTATAATACAATTACCTCCCTCTTGGCCTTTCAAATTCATTTTGAACTGTCCATAATCATCTGTAGTCATTGATTGTATCGTTTCGGGGTCTCCGCCAATGTCTAACACACTACTTATGTTTATGGCCTGCTCTATTTTATAAGAGATGGCAGTATTTTTAATTTGTTCAGATGTCTTTGTATCGTGAATCTGGATTGTCAGTATTGCATAATTGTCACCGACTTGTTGATATCCGGTTATTATTAGTGTTGCTTCAATAGGTTGTTGTGGAGAATCTGATTTTTTAATTGTAACGCGGCTAGTTACAGATGACACCGGATTTCCTGTCCAGTCGGTAACAGTATAGAAAACATCATAGCTACCGAGAGGAATATCAGAAAATGGTATTATTATTTCATAGTTAGGAAGATGAATATTTTCCTCTATGATATAAAATGGTTTTGACGATATATTTACATCTCCATTCAAATGAACAATGATATAATCGCCAATATGGGCTTTTTCATATTGGTTTACTACTACCACCAATACGGATTGACTTAGTTCTGATTCATCAATAATACCATTGCTACTTTGTGGTAAAAAAGGGGCCGTCAGACTGTTTTTTATAGACATATAATCACCTCTGACCAATTAATTTAATTATTTTGATATTACCGAACAGAGTTTATGTGGCTGCAAACTACATGAAATCTTTATTCCTATGACGATATAAACTGCAGCCGGATTAATAAAAAGTGACAGTTATTAGCTGCCACTTATTTTGGTTAGTTAAGATTCTGCTATACCAAAGCTTGTACCAAAGCTCCTGATATAAAGTTTCGATTTCTGGTTCTGAGCAACACGTCTGTAGTCTATCGCGATCGTGCTATCGTCATCACCCCCTGATGAGCCATAACCCATCAGCAATTCAGGTTTGATGATAACCTTATAATAACCATCTATTATTTCATTCGGTTTCACAGGGTGATTTTCAATAACTACTATCGGTAAAGGACGGGCTGGTGAGAGAGTATCGATGCTGTGTGAGATATAAGCTTTAATCGTGATCATGTCACCTGCGGCTATTGTTGTATCCGGTTTCGTCGAATCGGATAACAGTCGCACCTCAAGCCCTTTTTGGCCAATACTGTTGATATTGACTGCCTGATATATACCAATAAATACTCCGAACTGATCATAGACTTCTGGGGCAATCAGAGTTCGGTTTGTATCATTGGGATCTGGGGTGTTATTGCCGCCACTATCGTAGCTTATGTAATTAAGCTTAGATCCTACAGTGTTGCCTTTTTCGTCAAGCCCAACATAGCTGATAAAATTATCACCCGCGTATAGATTATCGTAATCGGCTGACAATTTATAATATCCGCTCTGTTCACGCTCTAACTGTCCAAAACATAGCTGTTTCTTATAAATGTCTTTGTCATCGTCGGTCACAAACCCGATGATGAAATCACCGGATTTCGCGCCCGGATAATTTGGAATCATGAAATGGAAATTATCCGTTTGATCCGGCCTTGTTAAATTAGAAGATGAGTATGTTTCCTCAATAACAGGCGGTTCAAAGCTATCGGATGTATTAAGCTTAATAGTGTTAATAAATATGGTTTCTTTTTGACTGTATTCTATCTGGCTGAAGATCGTCTCAATCCCGACGAACCGATTGATACTTTGAGTTGCGTATATTTTTAGGTTAACAGCATCAGTTGATGGTTTATTAACCATATAGTAATAATATTGTTTTTCCAGATCAACCTCATAAGCAGGAATTTCTTTCATGTCCTCCGCAGTGAATATTCGCAGGGGCGCTGTTGCACGAAGAGGAATATCATAGCTTGAAATTGCTCCTCCCTTTTTCATCATCGGATTGATTGACGCTGAAATGAATGGGTTGGTTGTTGGGGCTGGACCAGTAAACGCAACGGGACTTGGATCGTACAAATAAGCCGAGGCTCCTCTCAGTACACAAGTGTCTCGTATCATCTCTGGATTGTCGATAGAGTGATAGGTCACCTCCCCTTTTAGTTTGCTCGGAGAATTTGTGGTAAAGCTGATTTGATGATCCTTGCTGCTTTCATCGGCCAGGAATATCAATTGCTGGGAAAATACTTTCTTATAAACTGAGCCAGGGAATGTCTTTATTAGTATCAGACCCGGTGAAGAAACAATACTGACCGTCACCGCATCCGTAATATTTGATTCACCAGTTATCGTAAAAACTACACTGAATGGTTGTCCTTTGATAATACTTTTACCATCCGCAGGAACCGTTGTCATGTTAGCCATTATATTATCCTTTCAAAGTATAAATTTTATTCTTAACTGAAAACCACATCCTATGGAGGTGGTCAACAGCAGGTTTTTGCCTGTATTGAAAGTGACAGAGAATTTGTATTTATAGGCCTGTAGTACGCCGAAACTAACGGCGAAGTTTTACTGAGATTTTCAAGCAAGATTACATTCAAATAAATAGGTGTCAATATATTTACATAAAATAAATTTATATATCGAAGGCCTTTAATTACATTCTCTAATAAACTTTTTCTAACAACAGGATTGGGTAAAAAACGAACAATATAACGTCTGATAGGTATTCCGCCATGATTGCTCTCTCTGCGATACAGGATGAGAACTATTTTTATCAAAAAATACTCTCGCGCGATAATCACCATTCCTATTAGTTTTTTCAGTTTATGTCGTTGGCTAGGACTTGCCGTTTTCTTTCAGTATCCAGTGTTCTTCAACTGAAATTAGGCTACGAATAGTGGGTCGTCTCTTTGATGTAAAGTGAGTCCATGCCTGAGAGCTGTGATTACATTTCCTGGACAAGAAGTCTCAGGCATGTTTATTTTTGAATATCTTTCGATTTTTATGGTTTCAAGGTTGTTACTTGAATATAAATATGATTTTTCTGCTTATTTATAATTAAAACTTATTTTTTAACTTGTTAATTATTACAGATAGTGCTCTTTTTCGGATAAACCCACTGGCTGGCCTAATTATAAACCAGTAGAAAGTGAATTTTTTCTTGACATTATCATTGGGACAAAAAATGAATGTTTCGGTCACTAGTGAATGATAGCCATTAAGATGTTCCCTGACTAAAAAGCGTAGCACCAATTTGGCTGATTTATGATCATCAAAGTTAATAAATGATTCTAGATCAGGTTGATGTATGATACCTAAATCCTTTTGCCAAAATCTGCCAGTTAATCCCATTGATATTTCATGGCTATTTTCATTAAGTGGGGTAAAGGTTTTTAAGCCAAATTCTTGGTCGTTATTTTTTCTTCCTAATTTATTAAGTAAATAAGTTGGCGCATTTCTAATTTTTGACAAAGTTTTAATAAATAAGTCATCGGACATTTCAAAATTTTTTACAGCCTGGGTTATTTCTTTTGCTGGTACTTTTATAGATTCTGATTCATGAATTTCATAAAAATGAAAGCAAGGGAGAAAAGGTGTGGGGTGCTTCCATGTCTTATATTCTTTACTATTCACTATTCCTAAAAATGTCACTGCTTATCTCTTATATTATGGTTAAAAATGGGAGATTGTTATTGAGTGTTTTTTATTTTTCATAAGGTTACTTGTAATGTAAATTAGAGTGCAATTGGTTTATTTTTGGTATTATTTTCATCTGTTACTTTTAATTCTGCATGTTATTAGTAACTGATGCTGACATGACGACTTTGTCTATATTATATTAAGAATTGACAGTTTAATGATGAATAAATATGAAGAATGGACTATTTTATTTAAAATGTAAAGGGTTTAATGCTCAATGTAAGAAAGGTGAGTAATATGTCAATTTTAGCCATTATTAAAGGTACTCCTATCTGGGTTTGGATTTTGTTTGTTTTTCTGATTAAACGGGGTATCAATGCGCTATATGATAGGGAAATGCGCATTGATCGACTGTTCTTTATGCCAGTTTTATTTTTAATATTGGCTGTTTACAGCGTATTAAATGAAACAACATTTCCAAATTCGGCATTTCTGGCGCTTATTGTAGGCATTGTTGTGGGTGGGGTTATCGGATGGGGCTTATGGCGTAGTCAACCAAGATTAAGAAGGGGTAATGAAAATGGTTCAATCATTCGTTCAGGAACCCCTTTGACTTTGATTTTGATCCTCACTGTTTTTATAGTGAAATTTATTATTTCTGCCATGATGAGTATTAACTCTAATTTGTTATATTCTTTTAATTTTAATTTACTGTTTGGCTTTATATGTGGCTTATCGGATGGTGTCTTTTGGGGTGGAACGCTTAATTTATTTATTCACTATAATAGGGTCTGTTGATGTTTTAAGGTCATAATTCATTCAACCCACATGGGCAACCAGACAATGATAAACGCCAGAGCCAATATACTGGCGTAATTCCGTTCAAGCTTATCGTATCTTGTTGCTATTGCACGAAAATGTTTAACCCTAGCGAACGCATTCTCCACCAAATGACGATAACGATATAAACATTTATCAATCTGTTTATCCGATTTTCGGCTATTTTTCCGGTAGGGAATAATCGGCGTTGCTCCTTGCTGTTCAATATGATTTCTGAAAGCCTGACTGTCGTACCCTTTGTCAGCTATCACAAAGTCCGAAGGGGGCGATTGTTCGACTAAACTTTCAGCATGAACAATGTCATGCACTTGTCCCCCGGACAATTCAAAATGAACAGGCAAGCCATAACTATCGACGGCCAAATGAATTTTGGTTGAACGTCCACCACAACTTTTGCCAATCGCCTCATCATCATCTGAAGCCGCTCCGGCACTGTGCTGATGAGCACGGACGATACTCCCATCAATAAACAACCATTCCCTATCAGCAAACCCAGATAACCACTTGAAAATGAGCTGTAAAACCCCTTTCTTTGACCACGCATTGAAACGTTGAAAGACACTATTCCATTTGCCGAATTCTGGCGGTAAATCGCGCCAGGGAACGCTCGTTCTCATTCGGTAAAGAATGCCTTCAACGGTCAAACGGTGTTCAGGTTTGTGATAAATCCAACCCGCATGTTGCATTAACGCAGATAGCTTATTCCATTGGAGATCTGTTAACATAGTTCGCGGCATGATGGTGAGGTCTGGTTGTTTTTTGGCGAAAGTAATTATACCAAATCATCATGCTGTTTAATAATCCCTCACAAAACATCAACACGCCCTAGTAAAAAGGCATAAGGTGAAATTGTTTTATGTTTTCTTTCTATTCTCGTAGTGTTGAAGATAAAATGAGTATTGCCCGTGACCTACGTGAGAAAGTTTGGCTTTTATTAGAGCAAAAATTATGCTGATGGTATAGGTAATTTTATTGGCTATAGTGACGAAAAAAGCCTGAACAAATGTTCAGGCTTTTTTGTAGAAAATGGCGGTGAGGGAGGGATTCGAACCCTCGATACGTTTTCACGTATACACACTTTCCAGGCGTGCTCCTTCAGCCTCTCGGACACCTCACCGAATTTTTTTCGTTGCATTCACATTCAATAAGAATGCGTTACTGCAATATTAACCTAACCCATTATGGTTAAGTTTCTAGTTATTAAAAAAGCCTTGGCATTCTGTTCAGGCTTTTTTGTAGAAAATGGCGGTGAGGGAGGGATTCGAACCCTCGATACGTTTTCACGTATACACACTTTCCAGGCGTGCTCCTTCAGCCTCTCGGACACCTCACCATATTTTATATTGCAGTGATTTCTCTTGAGTTCGTCACTGCAACGGGGCGCTACTATAGGGAAAAGCAGGGCAGGCGTCAACAGGCTTATGATGATTTTTTTCAGGCTTTTTTACCGATTAGATAAATAAAAAACAATTTGTGTGGCTGGTAGCCAATTATGGGAATAAAAATGCTTTTTTGTTGCAACGGTTCATGGCAAATTTGTTAACCAGATAACATTATCAATATTTTCATTCCCGTCTTCTTAATTGGAGGCTTGCAACCTTTCAGCAATAAGTTAACCCTATTAGAAAAACAAAAAGGAATGAGATTTTATGAACATCATTTTCTTTCACTCTTCTCCTAATTTTAATTGCGATAAATGGATTCAGGGAATACAAGCTAGATTACCTGAGGCTAACGTCCGGCAATGGGTTAGTGGTGATAACGCCCCTGCTGATTATGCTTTAGTTTGGTTACCGCCCTATGAAATGTTAGCTAACCGTCAGGATATCAAAGGGATATTTTCACTTGGGGCTGGGGTGGATGCCATCCTTCAACAAGAATTAGAAAATCCGGGGACATTGCCTAAGGAAATACCGCTAATACGTCTTGAAGATACGGGCATGGCACGGCAAATGCAGGAGTATGCGGTTTCTTCAGTTTTATACTATTTCCGTCGGATGGATGAATATAAACAATATCAAGCACAGCGTTTTTGGAACCCTATGCCAGCCCATAATCGAAAAGAGTTTGTCATTGGCGTCTTGGGGGCAGGCGTTCTGGGGTGTAGCGTTATTGAAAAATTGAAAGAATTTGATTTCAACGTTCGTTGTTGGAGCCGAACGCCAAAACAAATTGATCATATCGAGAATTTTTATGGGAAAGAGCAGTTAGGTGATTTTCTTTCCGAATGTAAGGTATTGATTAATATCCTGCCAGATACACCAGAAACTCGTGGTATTTTAGATCTTTCATTATTCAAGCAGTTAAAATCTGGCTCATATGTGATCAATATTGCACGAGGCGCTCAATTGGTAGAACAAGATTTGCTGACAGCCATTGATAAAGGTTATGTGGCTGGTGCGACCCTTGATGTATTTGTTGAAGAGCCACTATCAAATTTACATCCCTTCTGGACTCATCCACGCATTAATATCACTCCACATATCGCGGCTAAGACTATTCCTGATGAAGCTATGGAAATGATTTGTGACAATATTCGACGAATGGAAAAAGGTGAATCACCCATTGGCCTTGTTGATATGACCCTTGGTTATTAACAAGTCACTTTACAGCAAGGCAGACGATTAGGGACAATAACAGATATTTATTATTTAGATAAGTTATTGGAGATGTATTAAATCATGAACGAATTTTCTATTGTCTGCCGCATATTGGGAATATTGTTTAACCGAGCACCACAAGATCCTGTTTTGCAACCTGTAATTACCATGATTACTGAGGGAAAATTGAAACCATTGTGGCCTTTGGATCAGGATGAGTTATTGGATAGATTACAGAAAAGCAGTGAGTTATCGGTGATTGAAGCCGATTATCATGCCTTATTTACTGGATCATCTGCGGGCGTTGCAGTCTGCCGCTCTGACTATACTGATAAGGATGAAAGTGAAGTACGCCAGTTTTTGGTGGAGCGAGGCATGCCTTTGACTGATATCCCTGCCGATCAATTTGGCTCCTTATTGTTGGCTGCATCATGGTTGGAAGATCAGGCCGCAGAGGATGAAGTCCAGGCCCAGATTAAGTTGTTTGATGAATATTTGCTGCCTTGGTGTGGGCAATTTCTTGGTAAAGTTGAAGCCCATGCGACCAGCGGTTTTTATCGGACGTTGGCGATGATTACTCGAGAGGCATTGCAAGCGTTACGTGAAGAGCTGGAAGTAGAGTGACAACTCATATAGATGAGCTAATCGGTAAATAGCGATAATAAGTAAAGGCGGGTTATTTAATAACCCGCCTTTACTATTTTATCGATAATGAAAATTATTTATCAACCAAATCAATAATCAATTTGCCAGGTTGAATTTTCAAGCCTTTGGCCAATTTTAAAGCAGTGGCTTCAGACTTGCTTTTTTCTGGATTTAAAACATAAACCGGATGTGCATCAAAAAACTCACTTAAAGACACATTCAAATAAGGGAGCAACGTTTTAATTGGCGAGGCAACTTTTTCTGGTGTGGTTTGGTAGTCTACGATTTCCAAACCTTTAATGAAAATAGCGCCTTTTTCCGCATCAAATATCGGTTTAGCTCTAATAGTTAGTTTCATATCAGCATGAACCGTTCCCAGCAAGGTCACTAATTGCACTTTTGCCAGTGTCGATAATTCAATTTTTTCTGGATCTTGGCGGCCAATCTGACTGGTCAAATCTTCCAGTGTGATATTGGCTTTGGTCGCTGCGGGCAGGCTAATTTGCTTTTGATAATGAACTTTTTTTAATAGATAATCATTCAGCAACCCTTCGTTAATGCTGATTTCCTTGAATTGATCACAGCCGCTGATTAATCCTGCCAGTAGCAAAATTGCCCCTAAGAAAAATTTTCTCATTGTCATCTCCTTTTGTTTTCAATGAGCAGATCTTACACTAATTATTACTTAATTAGCTCATTATATGATTAATGCTTGTTAATAATGATAGGTTCAATTTTCTTCTGGTTGAATTGATGGTGCAGGGCATAAATGGTAATTAAGCCCACCAATCCTAGCAGGAGCCACGGTAATTGCGGTATGTCCAAGGCATGGCCTGCATCATAGAGCCACCCGCCGCCGGTATAGCCCAATGCGCCTCCTAATGCCAGCCCCAGGCGACTGAATCCCATGTAACTACCGCGTGCCCGTGGATCAGCCAGTGAAGCACTCAATGTTTCACGTGCCGGCTCTGCGGTTACCAGACCCAGATAGAACAGACAAATCAGGCCAAATATGAGATGTAGTTGATTGACCCAACCTATTGGGAACATGCAAAGACTCATTAAAAACAAACCTGCCATCAAGCGTTGCTCCTGCCGAAAATATTTCTCACTCCAGCGGGCGATAGGATAGAGCAGTGTCAGGGAGATTGCGGCTTCAATGGCATACATCCATTTAACGGCGGTAGCTGTACCGGAAATTTCATGGATTATGATCGGAAACATCAACATCACTTGTACTGATAGGACAAAATAACCGGCTAATGTCAGCACGTAATAAAAAAACCGCCGATCTTTAATCACACGCTTCATACCTTCCTTGATTGGTGTACGAACTGTTGAGATACGGTATGCTGGCAGAAACAAAGCGTTAAATAGAGCGGCTAGTACAAAAATGGTTGCGCCAATCCAGCAGACAATATTGAAATTATATTGCAGCAACCAGCTTCCTACCAGCGCACCAATGACGGCACCCGCGCTATCTTGCATCAATAAAAGTGAATAGAAACGGTTACGTTCATGAGGGCGGGTTAATTTTATGACCAATGCAGCCCTTGGAGGATCGAACAATGTCCCGCCTAATCCAGATAAAATGCAGGAAAGGAGTAAAACCCAGGGTTCAAATGCCATAGCCATCAAGGCAAAACCCATAGCCCGCAGTAACATACCCGTTACAATCATGGGCTTGGCACCGAACCTATCCGCTATAGCACCACCAAAGATACCCAGCCCTTGTTGTACCAGTTGACGCAAACCTAGTGCAAAACCGACAATAACAGCAGCCCAGCCAAGTTGTTCGACGAAACGAATAGAAATTAGGGGAAAAACAACGAAAAATCCTAAAACAACTAACAGATTATCAAATAAAAGAAAATATTTACCCAAGCTACGCGCTTGTGAAACTAATGACATTTTGCACCATTGAAATATGAAAAGACAAATATGAATACGTTGTTATTTTGGACTTAATTTGTGTATTAAGGTAGAGGGGTATAGATGATATTTTTTTATCGTCAGATGGTGATTAAAAATGCCGTAAGCGCTAAATTACTTAATAGATTTTACAAAGTAAATATCAGGAGAAAACATGTTTGGTTATCGTTCTACATCTCCCAGGATTCGCTTTATTACAAATAGAATGATTGTTCGTGTGGTGTATGAACGGGATACTTACAGGCTGGCTGAATATTATTCAGAAAATAAAGATTTTCTTAAACCATGGGAGCCGACAAGAGATGGTAGTTTTTATCAACCTTCTGGATGGGCAAATAGGCTGAATTATATAGCGGAATTACAACGGCAGGGATCGGCATTTAATTTCTTGTTACTGGATCCTAATGAAAATGAAGTGATGGGGATCGCTAATTTCACCAATGTTGTACGGGGAGCATTTTATTCCTGTTACCTTGGTTATTCTTTAGGTGAAAAATGGCAAGGGCAAGGGTTAATGCATGAAGCCTTGCAACCGATAATCCGTTATATGCAACGTCACCAAAAAATGCACCGGATTATGGCTAATTACATGCCGCATAATCGTCGCAGTGGAAATTTACTTAAGAAGTTAGGTTTTGAACGAGAAGGTTATGCAAGGAACTATTTAATGATTGACGGAGTTTGGCAAGATCATGTGTTGACATCATTGATTGATGATTCATGGGATAATGTGAATTTATAAATTTGCTGAAAAAATAGCAATGAATTCGGATATAGACAGTGGTCGTTTTGAGGGGGTTATTGCCAGGGCGGAGTCAATGGCATGCAGAAATGGTAAGGAATATCCTTCTGGGCGGAGTTTTATCAGAGGCTGATAATTATCTTCAAGATTGCGCACAATGCTAACCGGAGGTGATTTACCCACAATCAAGGTATAGAGTACTGCCCCCAACGCATAAAGATCTGTCCAGGGTCCTTGCTGGCTCTCTTCATTGGCAGTGTATTGTTCAACGGGGGTAAAGCCAGATCGGATGGTTATTTCTGTATCATCAGACAAGCATGTTGTTGTTTGGTGGGTAGAGCCTAAATCCAGCAATATAGGTGACTGATTTTTTTGGATAAAAATATTATCCAAGGAAATGTCGCAATGTAAATAATTTCTTTGATGGAGCGTATCAAGTGCATTCAACAAGGGAAACAGTATCTGACGAAGCCAATTTTCATTGATCAAGTGTGGATGTTTTATCCTCAATTTATTTAATGTCATCCCTTTATAAAAGGAAGTGGCTATATATGCTGTGCAGTTTTGTTGCCAAAAGCGAAGAAAGCGGGGGAGACAGGGATGTTCGAAACAGGACATCAAATGGGCTTCACGGATAAAGTTTTGCAATCCAGAATAAAATCGTTTTTCTAACTTTTTTCCTCGTAAGTTGAGTTTCATATCTTGACGGCGTATAGCAAAAAAGTGAGGCGTATATTCTTTAATAGCGATAGATTGCTTGAGATGGTGATCCCAAACACGATACACAATACTGCCGCGGCTTTTGCCAATGACTTCTTCGATTTCAAATTCATTGAGGCAGTATCCGACCGGAAGAGGGTGAGTAAAACCAATGTAATCAACGATATGTGTCTTGTGAGAATTTTGCAAATGGGCAATCTCTTGTTATCTGCTTAATCCAGGAATTGACATTGAAACTCACCTTGCTCAAGAGAAACCCGAAGCTGGTGATATTGCACATCATGTGCACTAGCGGAAAGCAGTTGTTGGCTGATTTGTGGTAGCAGGGTATTTGTCAGAATAGCATCAACCATGCGTCCACCTGACTCAATTTCTGTACACCTACTGACGATATGCTCGATCATGACATCATCGAATGTTGCTGTAATTCCGTGGTTTTCCAACAGACGTTTTTTAATCCTCTCCAATTGTAAATGCACAATATTTATCATCACTTCATTACTTAATGGGGAGTAAGGAATGACCAGTAATCGACCCAATAGGGCGGCCGGAAACACATTTAATAATGGTTTACGCAATGCCGTACTGAGTTCTTCTGGTTCCGGTAAGGTGTCCTGGCTACATAATGAACTGATTAAATCAGCCCCGACATTGGATGTCAGAATAATAATCGTATTCCGAAAGTCGATGTGACGCCCTTCGCCATCCTCCATCCAGCCCTTGTCGAAGACCTGAAAGAAAATTTCATGCACATCAGGGTGGGCTTTCTCTATTTCATCCAACAAGACCACACTGTAAGGGCGGCGTCGGACAGCTTCCGTCAGTACACCACCTTCACCATAACCCACATAGCCAGGAGGCGCTCCTTTCAGCGTTGATACCGTATGTGCTTCCTGAAATTCGCTCATATTGATAGTAATAAGGTTTTGTTCTCCGCCATATAAAGTTTCGGCAAGGGCGAGAGCTGTTTCCGTTTTGCCTACACCGGATGGGCCACACAACATGAAAACGCCAACAGGTTTATTGGGATCATCCAGTTTGGCGCGTGAAGTGCGTATGCGTTTTGCAATTAATTCTAATCCATGATACTGACCGATAACACGTTGACTAAGGGTATCAGCCAACTGTAATACGGCATCAATTTCGTCTCTTACCATACGATTGAGTGGAATTCCTGTCCAATCTGAAACAACGGAAGAAATAATATTGCTGTCTACAGCAGCAAAAATAAGAGGTTCTTCACCTTGTAAGGTTTTCAATTGTTGCTGTAATTCTGACAATTCGGCATGTTTTACTTCAAAGTCGTCGTAGTGGTTTGCGTTTAATTGCGTTCGCAGAGAAATAATTCTATCGCTCAAGGAAAGTTCTTGTTCCCAACGTTCTTGTAATTGGTTTTTTTGGATTTCCAGCGTAGATAATTCGTCCAGAATAGTTTCTGGGCGTTGTTTATCACCGATGCCTACTTTAAATTCCCGTTCAGCAATCTCCAATTCAATCCGCAATGCATCTATGCGATGGCGATAACTTTCCAGTTGAGGTGGTTCTGCGTATTGGCTGATTGCAACTCTGGCACAGGCAGTATCCAGTAGAGCCACAGCTTTATCTGGTAACTGGCGGGCAGGAATATAGCGATGTGAAAGGCGTACAGCAGCTTCAACGGCCTCATCCAGCAAAAGTACACGGTGATGGTGTTCCAGAGCTTTGACCAAACTGCGTAGCATGAGCAGTGCCTTATTTTCATCGGGCTCATGAATTTGAACCACTTGAAAACGGCGGGTAAGGGCAGGATCTTTTTCGATATATTTTTTGTATTCCGACCAAGTCGTGGCACCAAGAGTTCGTAATTGCCCGCGTGCTAATGCCGGTTTTAACAGGTTGGCAGCATCGCCGGTTCCTTGTTGTCCGCCCGCCCCAATTAAGGTATGAATTTCGTCAATGAACAAAATGATTGGCGTCGGGCTAGATTGTACTTCATCGATGACTTTACGCAGACGTGACTCAAACTCGCCTTTGACACTTGCACCAGCTTGTAACATACCAATATCCAGCAACCAAAGCTGGACATCCAGCAAAGGTGGGGGCACTTCTTTCGCTACAATCTTCAATGCCAGCCCTTCAATGACAGCGGTTTTACCGACACCGGCCTCGCCAGTCAACAGTGGATTGTTTTGGCGGCGACGCATCAGAATATCAATAATCTGACGAATTTCTTCATCACGCCCTGATACAGGGTCAATTTCACCATTGCGTGCGCGAGCAGTCAGTTCTTGTCCATATTGTTGTAGAGGAGATTGTAGAGAAGATTGTAGGGAAGATTGTTGTAGAGAAGAACTTGCTGCACCCTCTAATGTTGCTCCCTGTGATGCATTTGATTGGGATTCATCGCTACCGTTGCAGATGTCGTTGAAATTGTCGAGTAGAGTATTTGCATTCACATGGTCAAACTGGAGAGAAATGGATTTCAGTGCATTGTGTAAGTTAAAGGTTTTCAATATACCTATCAGCAAATGGGCACTGCGAATTTCATTGACGCCAAATTTCAGCGACCCATATACCCAAGCGCGTTCTACGGCATTATCGATATGTTCGGAAAGATCAGAGATGGCACTGGCTCCGCGTGGCAAGCGATCAAGCGCCGTAACAATGTCTTTAGTCAACGCAGACTCGTCCAGTGAAAAATGGCGAATAATTTGCTGTAAATCACTGTTTTGTTGCTGCATGAGTTGGTGCAGCCAATGAACTAACTCAACATAAGGGTTACCACGTAGTTTACAAAAAGTGGTGGCACTTTCTAAGGAAGTGAACAGGATGCGGTTAAGTTTGCCAAATAGCACAGAACGACTGATTTCTGACATAGCGTATAATCCGTAATATTGTTGACTGTGATTGAGTTTTGCAGGCAAGAGAGGGGGGGATCATTCCGGTTTGTAAATTAAATCCCCGCGATGGGTTGGTTGTTTATTTTTAGCCAGCTCAATTTTTCCAAGCCAACTGCTTAGTCCTAATTTTATTGGTTCAGAAAGACAAATTCCTTTTACATCTGACTGGTGGAGAATTAACTGGACATCCCATGCGTATTCAATCCCCAAATATTGATAAACCCAGTCACGCAACTGCCTTGATTTGGTTCCTTCCGGCAAGAACATCTTGTATTCAGCCAGTTTTAGCGGACCCAATTTAATGCGAAATTTATGTTGGATATCGTAGAGTGCAATGCCTAAAAAAGCCGATTTACCTAAACGCGGCATATTGCGACCCACTTTTAATTGAGCCTGATCTTGCACATCTATTTTTAGCCATTGAGGAATATTCTGCACAATTTTTAGCGGCACATGGAAGTAACTGGAAAGTATTTTTTCTAATCCTTCTGCGTTATGCCCTTGACGGGATAAATGGCCAGATAAAAAATAACGGGCGTGATCGTCGATGGTGTCTGATTTTTGTTGAGCAGGCAACCCCATACCCACCAGACAGGAGAAATAATGGCAAAAGCGTTGATTATCCTGACGATCGAGCGATACGGTTGGTCGAGTATTGGCCCATGCTCGATAGAATAACAGTATTAATCTATGATGGAATAGGTTAGCGAATGCACTCAGGGTTGGGTCTTGATAATTATATTGTCGTGAATAGGCATATTCGGTCATATGTAGTGGCAATGGGCCATTGGGACCGAACAAGCCAAAACTGTAAATGAGCATGTCATACAGCGTCGAGTTTTCTCGTTGCTTGATTTCAGCAATAGTAGAAGGAGCGAAAATCATGGACGCTTTTTGTCCTAACCGCAGTAGATCATATTTCGGCAATGGGGCAGAACCTAGCATATAATTTGCCCCAGATTGGGCATCTATACGGCGCAGGGTTTGAAATAAATCGAATTGCCAGGGAGTTTGGGTGAGTTGCTGCCAAAAATTATCCGGCAAACGACATAATTGATGAATAGAAATAACATTTTTTTGCATCATATTCATTTCTTGTCTGTTATAGCAAATTCTTGCTGCCCATACGGGCAGGCCAAAATCCGATATTGCCGCGTTGCTGGCTATATAGCGTCATTTCAGTAAAGGAGTTCATGGTGACCAGTCGTGAGAAGAGCTTTTCCAGCACACTACCCAATAGCCAGGGGCTGGTTCCTGCAAATTCTTGTTCATTCACTTCAATTCTAATGCTAACACCACGGGCAAAGACGATCGGGCCAGGCTCAGGAACCCGCCGATAAATCGTTTTTAATGAACAGTGACGGATACCATTAATCTGGCGGACGACGGATGGCTCTGCAAGGTTGGCATATAAGCTTAGCAATTGCCTTAATGCCTGAGTACCTTGCTCGTCATCTTTATCCATGAAGTTCAGATAATTAAGTTGAAGCTGGCTAATCAGTTTCCAAGAGGTTGAGCCTTGAGCTAAGGCAGGGCGTGGAATGGTAGGTCTTTTGAGAAATACAATTTGGTTGATTGGAACCGAATCTAACATGACAAAACTGTTGAGATCCTGTTGGCGCAACATCGCTGATAAGTCGCGGTTGGTGCACATGACATCAGCGGTCAGGAATTTTAGCTCATTGAGCCACGGAGAGTTCTGTTCATCAACAATAGAGACAAAGGATTCTGTTCCAATATAACTGGTTCGGGTGCCATAGTGACGGGTATGTTCAGATAAAATACGGGGTTCACGGCGCACAGAAAAATAAGAGCCGTAATTATCCTTGTCGTCACTGAGAGTAGACCAAAATGGCCTGAATACTTGTGTTTCTTTACGTTTGATGTTTGCGCCGTGCAGGCGTTGTACCGAGAAAATTTCGTAATCCAGAGGACGAATGTTATCGACAACTAAATGGTATTCACTGGTACTTTCTTCCATCGAAACTCGTTCCGTGATTTTAGGGAATAAATTAATTACCGGTGTACTGTTCAATGCCAGATAAGAAACACCCACCAAACGTTCCAGTTCGGAGTCGGTTTGATCCAAAAGCAGTATCAACTCAAACTCACTCTTTTCTTTTGTCTGTTTTAGTAGAGATTCCATGTTACCGATACTGAAGAATTGAAAGCGTGCCGGAAAAGCAAAATATTCCTGGAGCTGCCGATAGCCACTGAAATTACGCGAATCATTGGGAAGTAATGATTGTTCATCATCAAATCCTTCATGATGCGGGGATATATCGGGCAAGACCTGATATTGGGGAGCATCACCAAGCGTCTGGCATACAATGCCAACAGAATGTTCCATAATCAGTTCTAACAACCGTTGGGATTGAATATCTGGCCCTGAAAGAAAGAATACCAGTTTCTTGAGATCCAGTTCATTGAGGAAAAATTTTCCTTGACAGCTAAGATGAATACGCAGTGCACTGACGGCGCCATATTGATGAAGGTTCAGTGCTACGAGCGGAAGGTTAGCGGGGATCCTGCCAAGTTCAACGTTTTTTAGATGCAGAGGCTGTAAGGTAACATCTTGTGTGGTGGTGTAGTGGAAATTGATCCCATCCTTTTTCAATGTTTGGCAATGCATGATTGTGCCTCGTGGCACTAAAAACCCGTGGCTAATATCTCCCTTGCTGGTATCTGGTTTGAGCTCGACGATTGCCATTGAAGGTGTAGGAGATAAATAGTTAGGGTACAGTGTCTCCAGTAATTGCTCGGAAAAGTGGGGGAATTCTGCATCCATTTTCAATTGAATGCGGGAGGTCAGAAAAGCAAAACCTTCCATCAGACGTTCAACATAGGGATCAACAATGTCGATGCCATGCATACCTAAACGATTGGCAACCTTAGGGTAGAGTTTGGCAAATTCTTTACCCATTTCCCGTAAATACACTAATTCACGGTTATAATACTCAAGTAGTTTATTATCCATATCTCTTCACTCATGACGACGGCTAAGTGGTTGGGTCTGCATTTATTACATGCTTCTATATCTTCTCTCTCGAATTTATCCAGCCTCTTTTATAGTGAAATAACCGTTTTCAAGATCGATATCACTACGGAACATGAATTCCAATGGCCAGGGAACACACCACAACAATCCCTTTATTTCCATGGATAAAGTGTTGTACAGAGGTAATGTATGAGGATCGGATATACAACTGACTTCCAGCCCATCGGGAATGATACGTGGCTCGAATATATGAATTGCTGTAATGATCTTGTTCTGGATACTCTCCCATCCTATTTCAGATATACATTCACCTGCTAAGGAGGATAAACCAAAGTTATATACAGAATGGCGAATTGCTGGAAATGGGGTGAGATTTTCTAGGAATTCATTGTTGATGTTATTGAGTAACCATTGCAAATCCCTTAGGATATTCTGTCTTAAGGCCGTGTGTGACAACATGTAATTGTTGATTGTTTCTTGTTTTTTATCAGGTTCATGATCGGTGAGTCTGTCGAATAAAGAAGGCAGTATTCTATCTTTGGCAGTAATACGCGTAGTGTTATTCCGATTATGATAACCACCATGCAATAAAGTTATATTTTCGTTCATGATCCACTCATTCGCCATTATAGTTGGGAATTTTTATATCGGTTAACCTCTGCTTCATAGGCTTGCTGGAATTTTTCATCAAACAGGAAAGAATCTTGTTTAAGCTCTTTCTCTATTTCTTGGTAGTGTTTGAGAAGGTACTCCCACATTGAGGCTTTGTTTCTAGCCGATGACAAAGAAAAACGCGGCGAGTAACTGTCTTTTTGTGCTTTTTGTTCAAGAGTAGCGGGATGAAATAAATGTAATATATTTGTCGCAATAGCTCGTATTCCCGCAATCATGCCTAATTGGTGTGCCTGCAACTCGATCAAAATGTCACGGGTTGCCAGTTCAAGTGGCATAAACCCTTGTACATGATGACAAAGCATCAGCACCAAAACAGACTGACCAGAAGGTAAAAGGTTAAATGGGTTGTTGGCGTCAGACTGAGGTTGAGGTATGGCGGCGTTTTTTTCGTGCTTCAGTTGGTTACGTAAGGTGTTGAGAGTAAGGACACCCTGAGTTAACTGACTGATGAATGATCCTAATTGATACATCTTTTGTTCATCAAATTGCAGCCTGCTGATCTCTTTTAGCCCCATACCATCTAATAACGCCGCCATTAATTTGTCTTCTAATTTGATAATGTTATTGTTTTGATACTGGTGTGCATCTTGGTCATTGGTATTTTGATTAGCGCGTGTGTCCTGGTTATTGTGTATGTCTTGATGTTGGCAATAATCGTGGAAGGTTTCCTTTCCTGTTTCTTCTCTATTAGCCGATTCCTTTAACGGTACGGCGTTACCCAATATTTGATTCAACAGATCATCATCTTTGATTGGTTGTGCAGCCTTACTGTGTTTGTCGGAAAACAGTGCCAGTGGGTCAACCTCCTGCTTATCATTATCTTTATCATCTTCATCATGTGGCAATAACGTGGTTGGTGTATGGTCATCCAATATGTCTTCTTGTTGAAAAATGGTATCTGAATTGAACATGGCAATCGGATCTGTTGTCCGCAATTGCAGGGCATCAAAATCGGTTGTTGGCTCAATTTCTGCCAATGGATCAAGTGGATTGCGTTCTTTATCGTATTGGCTTGTTACCAGAGGGTTATTGTCATTTATTTCCGGTTTAGCTTGGGGTGGATCAGAAGAAGATGGGGTAGCAGAATTGGTTGAAATACACTCAAGATCGTGCCAGATTTCACTGGAAACTAGCAAGTGCTCAGGATTGATCCCGTGGGGGGGCGCCTGTTGTGATAGGTGCATATTGATATCAATAACTTGGATCTGATAATTACCAATATTCAGCATATCACCATCACGAATTTCAACTCGGCGATTGGGAGCCAAGGGTATCTTGTTCAGTAAAACTTCAGAGGAGGAGCCTTGATTATTTATCCGGCATTCTCCATCAGCAGAAATAGACACAACGGCCTGTAATCTGGCAATTGCTTGTCCATCATCGGGTAAATACCAGTCATTTTCCGTACTACGCCCGATTGTTCCTCCAGGGGAAGAAAAATCGTAACTCAGTTGTGGTGGTTGGCTTGAACCAGAGTTATTAACAATGGTGAATCTCATAAGTATGGAGACCTATTGTTATAGATGACAATGAATTAGGAGATAATCACGTTTTGAGATAATGAAATTGAAAAGGCAGCCTTCCTGTGAGTATCCACAGGAAGGTCATTAATATGTGTGATTTGTGTATGTTAGCCGTCTTTATTGGTGTGAGAATCCCATTCATAGCTGACTTCAGGACCTTTAGCGCCTGTGCCATATTCCTGAGAAAAATAGCTTTCTTTATGTTTTTTGAAGGCCAAGAGGATAGAAGAATGGAACATACCTCCCCCGTATGTCAGGGCGGATCTAGCGACTAAAGAATTTGTCAAAACCAATGTATACCAAGGCTCTTGTTTACCCCCCTGCCTACGTACTTTAAGTTGCACTTCTTTGATATGTGTCCCTTTAACGAGGTATTGGCGCAAAGTTATGTTAGATTTGTCAAACAAAATATCCAAAGATAAACCAGAAACTGCCACGATACCTGCACCTAACCCAGTAGCTTGAGCATGGGGATTAACATTGTTCATTATTTCAAGTGAAAACGACATGACAGCCGTCCACCCTTTAAACTCAGAATCGCCTGATTCTCCTTTAACATCAGTAAAGTTAATGTATGCATCACCTGGTATAGACATAATCTTCTCCTTAATATAGAGAATTGAATGAAACTAATAAGTACATCCAATAAATACATATTGGTTGCTATGCATAAAGATATATACGTATTGAAATTCAAAGATGGATAAATAAGTTTTGGATAGAGAGAAGTTTTATAAGTAAAAAATATTCTTTAATTTTTAATATTAGATTCCTTTTAGTGAGGGGAGTTTTGAAATTAAGCGTAAGGAAACGGTTAAGCCTTCCAGTTGATAGTGGGGGCGCAGGAAAAATTTAGCCTGATAATATCCTGGGTTGCCTTCCAGTTCTTCCACCAGAACTTCTGCTGCTGCCAGCGGTTTTCTCGCTTTAGTTCCTTGTGATGAATTAACGGGATCGCCATCAACATAATTTATAATCCAATCATTAAGCCAACGTTCCATATCTGAGCGCTCCTGAAAAGTCCCAATCTTATCGCGCACGATACATTTCAGATAATGGGCGAAACGACAGCAGGCAAATAAGTAGGGCAAACGGGCAGCAAGGTTGGCATTGGCAGTCGCATCAGGATCATAGTATTCTGCTGGCTTTTGCAGGGACTGGGCACCAATAAAGGCGGCAACATCCGTGTTCTTGCGATGTAATAACGGAATGAAGCCATTTTTTGCCAATTCTGCTTCACGGCGATCGCTAATGGCGATTTCCGTTGGGCACTTCATATCCACCCCTCCATCATCAGAAGGGAAGGTATAGCAAGGCAGGTTTTCTACGATACCACCGGACTCTACACCACGGATGGAAGTACACCAGCCATACAGTTTAAAAGAACGACTAATATTAACCGCCATAGCATAAGCGGCATTTGCCCAAGTGTAGTTATTGTGCGTTGAACCTTCTGTATTTTCCTCAAAATTGAAATTATCAACGGGATTAGTGAGGAAGCCATAAGGGAGACGGGAGAGGAAACGCGGTAGTACCAGCCCGATATAACGCACGTCTTCTGATTCACGTAAGCTGCGCCAAGGTGCATATTCAGTGTTTTGGAAAATTTTGGAGAGATCCCGTGGGTTAGCTAATTCCTGCCAGGATTCCATTTGCATAACACTTGGTGATGTGCCCGAAATAAATGGGCAATGTGCTGCTGCACTGATTTGTGCCATCTGGCGCAGAAGTTCAACATCTGGTGCGGTATGATCGAAATAATAATCCCCCACTAGACAGCCAAACGGCTCGCCACCAAATTGACCGTATTCCGCTTCATAGATCTTTTTGAAAATGGGGCTTTGATCCCAACTAACCCCTTTGAAACGTTTTAGTATTTTGCCTAACTCCTTCTTGGAAATGCACATTACACGGATTTTCAGCATTTCATCGGTTTCTGTGTTGCTTACCATATAATGCAAACCGCGCCAAGCGCCTTCCAAGGTCTGGAATTCTTCATGGTGCAGAATATGGTTCACCTGTTGTGATATCTTGGTATCAATTTCAGCAATCAATGATTGGATAGTACGGTAGGTATCGCCAGAAATAGTAACCGTGTTTTCCAACGCTTGTTGTGCCAGTGTTTTCACCGCATTTTCAACGGCACTACGGGTATTATCACTTTGCGGACGAAATTCCTTATTCAGCAATGTACTTAGCTCATCAGGGGTATATTCTTTTGCTACTTCTGATTGCTGAATCTGGGTTTCTTGTTCAACTTGACTCATCAATTACTCCTTCTCTTCATTACCTTCTGCTGAAGCGTTATCGGTAAGATTTGGTGCTTCAGCTAAGGATTTGAGCAAAGCGGGGTTTTGTAATATCTCGGCAATCAATTTTTCTGCGCCATTTTTGCCGTCCATATAAGAAAGCAGGTTTGCCAGTTGGGTGCGTGCTTCCAGCAATTGCGCCAATGGTTCGACTTTTTTGGCTATGGCATCAGGTTGAAAATCAGCCATAGTTTCAAATGTTAAATCGACATTCAGCTTACCATCACCGGTCAGGGTATTTTCAACTTGAAAGGCGGCTCGCGGTTTGATTGAACCCATGCGTTCATCAAAGTTGTCAATGTCAATTTCTAAAAATTTGCGGTCATTGACGTCTGGCAAGGCTTCTACAGGTTTTCCTGCTAAATCAGCCATAACTCCCATAACAAATGGTAATTGAACCGTCTTCTCTGAACCGTAAAGTTCGACATCATATTCAATCTGTACGCGAGGAGGGCGATTCCGTGCGATAAATTTTTGTCCACTGGATTTCATAATACATTCTCCGTTATTGTCTGGATAACTAAGTTGATACCCTGTTATCTTTAAGCCGCAGTTTGGTAAGTGACGTACATGTATTCCGATTCATTTAATCCATCCCATCAAGGTTATTGGGGCGACCAAAAACGCTCTCAAGCTGATTTAATCCTTCAGGGACAAGATCGTAGATAATATTAATAAAATCACTGTCAATCAGTCGTAAGATGCGGTCAATCATCATAGGCGCAGGATGGCTTGGCTCATGTTGAAGAAAATAAATTTTGGCTTTTTCTAATAAAATGCGTGCATCATTACGGTCACTGATTTCTATTTCTTGCCAGTGGTAAAATGTTTGTTTTTCAAGGGATTCAGGGATTGTGGTTGGTGAAGTTATTTGCTCCGTTGCGCTGTTTTGTTGCATAAGTTCGGATCCAAATGTTTTTGTGTCGCCAGAATGTCCCGAAATATCTGCTCCTGGTTTATACATGGGAAAAAATCCAATGATGGTATCCAACTGTTTTAAAAACTGCGGCAATTCGGGTATGTCATTGTCGGATAAATGATGGCGAATAATTTCAACCAAGGCAGTAAGTTGTTCATGAATGGTGATGATTGCCAAGATCTCAGGGCTATTAGGTTGCTGGTGCAACTCGTTAATTAATCTAGTGCGTCCGCCAGTATAACCTTTGATTTCGGTTACCGTACCATTAAGTAATAAACAAATTTCCTGTAATGACAATTGCGCTGAAACACTCCTGAGGAGAATCGAGTTTTGAGCTTTTATCGTACATGGTGAACCATCTTCAATGATGGCTAGCGTGTTTAGGCGGAATAAGGGATCATATTCATCATTAAGCTCCAATTTTGGCCACACATCTTCCCAATAACGTTCCAGGGTTTGGCGTAGTAAACTCAGGCCATCGGCATACCCACATATTCCCCGAATATTTAACCATGCTTGCATAAGGGCTATGATGACACGCAGATCTTTGGAACGGGACAGTAGATGAATGGCTTTTTTTTCCACCTCTATCCAGTTGGGCGGCTCAGCGGGAATGAGTACTTCACCAAACTGTTGTTCCGGTTTTTCGATTAGGCTTTGCTCCAATGACAGAAATTCAACATCGTATTCGAGATCTTCCCCGCAAGGAAACTCCACACTGATTGGGGTGAGTAAGGCATCAATATTCATGGTATTTTCAGCTTATATTCAGTTCACAAGTTTATCGTAAGGATATCGATCATACTGCTTGAAACAGTTTTGGATTTGGGCACGAGAAAGCAGGGAGATTAAACGGACTAAAAATACTGTTTGGGGTAAATTCCAGCAAGACAGTATGACCACTGATATTAAACCTTACCCATAAGCTCATATCACCGACATTAGTTGGGTTCTCTGCTTTACCACGCCAGATCCGTTTTGCATTATCCAGTAATCGATTTAGTGCCCAAAAACCTGATGTTGATAAGTTTGCGGTTGTACCATTAGTGAGATTCAATTGAATACGAACCTGATTGGTATTGGCAGGGCCAGGCCAGCTAATGAGTTGTGAAAGCTGCGGGCCGTGACTGTATTCTAATCTCTGTCCATCTATATCCAACACCATACTCAATATATCGTTATCCATGTTGATAGGACGAACCATGACGCGAAATGATGGCGTTGGGATTCCGTTGGTAAATAACGTATTGCGGATAATCTGAGCCTGTTGGAAAGGCCTGAGCAGCTTTTCCCCCTTTGGTAAGGGCTTGCCATTCACACTGGGTATAAATTGCCATCTTGGGAGGGAGGTATCTACCTTACCCACTAAATTTTTCTGGAAAAAACTGTCCATTAAGCCGGTTTCTGGGGCAAACATTCGTGCCATGTCATCGGGCTTGATGTCCTGCTTTGCGTTAGGGTTCAACGGATAGCGATTGGCAATCGCTTGGTTGCAAAAATCGCCTATTTCTGTACTGAGATGCTTACCGACATTTTTCATGTCACTAAGCTGGGTATCGCTACTGGCTCCAACTGCGAGTGAAGAAACTATACCCCTGAACGGTATAGGCAGGAGGGCTGATGTTGCTTGTAGCCGCGTGATAATCTGATCAGGAGGTAAGGGCATTCCCGCATTGGTTGCATTTTGTACTGAGGTTAAATACAGGTATAATTCGTTAATTTCTTTTAAGGTCTTATCAAAGGGAATACTTTGGGTGTTTTTATTCGGTCTTTTTGCTAACGCAATAATTTGTGAAAAATACTCTTCTAATCCCTGTTCTGGTGTAGGTTGATTATTAGCTGGCATTATTTGTTTGGGCACTAATCTCGTTAACTTATCTGATTGGTTTTTCACAACAGGGATTTTCGCAATATTGTTGAGTTGTTTGATATTATTGCTATTTTCATTCAGTATGACGTTTTTACTGATATTAATTAAAAGGTTACGCATAGGTGAATCAAAAGAAGACAACAGGCGTGAAGTGTTGATCCGCTGTTCCAGACTATCGATATTGATCAAATTAATATCCGCCAGAAATTCGCTCCACTGATATATGTAGTCGTTAATATAAAATTGCTTAACGGAGAATTCTATTTCCTTATTGGTCTGCTTTTTTGCATAGCTACCGAGCACCCAATTGTCCTGTGAATATAAGGTTGTTAGAAAAGTATTGAGGTTTTTTTCAAAACCTTGTTGATAACCGGCAGGGGTAAACATCCCCGATATACCATCTGTAATGGGTGTGCCACTAATGTGTGAGAAAGCCAATTCAGCTTGAGGACCTGCAAGTGATTCCAAATTTACGGGAGCTAAATTGGGATCATTGATTAATTTTCCCTTCATATAATTATAAGCACGTTGTGCTGGTGGGATGTTGCCAATTAATTGCTGTTTTTTTTCGATCAGAGCATCGTCACGAATGAAAGGAGATGTGACAATCTGGTTATCTAACAATTGGCCGATGTGTTCCTCGATTTGTTGTAAATGCTGTTGAGTTGTGTCTGCTTTTAATTGGGTTTTCAAATATTGCATGACCCAGTTATGCAGAAACTTACCATCATAATGCTTAGGCTGGTATAACATTTGATAAGCCTTTAGCGTATTGTAGGTTTTCTCTATGTTATCGTTGTTGTTATCATGCATTTGGTCAGTAATGATTGTTGCTATCTGGGGCAACAATAATGTTTGTAGCGCTTTTCTATATAGAAAGCGGCTGGCATCACTGATTTGTTCACCACAATATAATCCCATTCGATAGGATAAAGGGGGATCATTTAAGGAAAAACGTTGGCTTTTATCTAAATGAGTCAGACTGTTTAAAATAGGAAGAAAAGCATAAATATCATTGGCATTTTTCTTTAAGTCAACACTTTGTTTTGCAATGGCGGGAAATTTGGCTTGCACTTCCATCAGGTAATGTTTGTTATTGTTGTAGCTGGTCAAAAGTAAATTAGCCACTAATGCCAGTATTGCCAGTGAAACAACATATCCCAATCCCCCCAGAACGCGTTTGCGGTATATCCACCAGCGGTTATAACCGGCAATTCCTGCTTCATTGAAGATATTTTCCAGTAAATTTTTTATAAAGTAAGCCTGGTTGGTCGGGACAGGATGAATAATTCCTTTATTATTCTCCCATGACATGGCATCACTATTGTTATTTGTTGGTAACTGAAAATTGCGGTTAAATTTCTCCATGACATTGTCAAGAGAAAACCCTGTTTGTGTTCCACTGGTAAAATATAGCCCTCGTGGATAGTAAGGTATTTCAAATCCCGACTTTGCGAATACGATTTCAAGATATTGTGCGATCAGCGGTCGCAGGGATGCAAACTCTTGCGGGAACAAATAACTTTCAGCACATTGTTGTGGGCTGTGTCTGTGTAAGAGAACAGAAGGTAATTCAGCATCTAACCGTAATTCTAATTGGCTATATTGTTGATTAAAAATTCCATTCAAATCAAAATCAAGGACTTTATTCCATTTTCCCCGTGAAGCATTATTCCATGGAAAATTAAATCCCCAAATTTGCTCACGGGATTTTTTGTCAAAATGGGAGAAATAAGCACTAAACCCTTTTAATAAGTCAGTCTTAGTGATCATGATATAAATAGGGAATTGTATCTTAAGTTGTTCATGTAATTCTGACAGGCGCTTGCGCAGCATATAAGCCTGTTGATCTCGTTTTTCAGTGGATGAATTGAGTAAATCTTCCACACTAATAGCGATAATAATTCCATTAAGTGGCTGGCGTATCCGGTATTTTTTCAACAATCGGATGAAACTTTTCCATTCCTTAGTCTCCTGTTGGCTATCCTGTGTGACATAGTGACCTGTAGTATCCAGTAGAACGGCTTTATTGGTGAACCACCAGCTACAGCTATTTATGTCTTGCATACTGTACAGTGCGGATTTACCCAAATAATCTGACAGAGGAAAATGTAGGCCAGAGTTTGCCAGGGTTGTAGTTTTGCCTGAGTTGGGAGCACCGATCACCAGATACCAGGGTAATTGATATATATATTGTCGGCTGAAAAAATTTATCCAGCCTGGTTTATTTTTATTATACCAACCAGAAAAATAGGCTTTTTTCAATAATCTTGCAGCATCAGAGAAACGCTCTGCCAATGTAATATATTGCTTATTCTGCTTATTTTCTTCATTTTCATCTTTAGTGATATCCAATTTCTTGGCCAGCTTTTGGTTAAGCCATGATTGGTATAACCGCGGCATTACTTTGATTAATAACCAAAGCAAATAAAAAGAAATAATGGTAATGATTCGTATTGTATTCGTTTCAAAAGGGAACTGGTTATCAACAGAAATAATGGGGCCAATGTACCAGATAAAAAAAGAAATAGCCGTTACTCCAAGAAAACTCCATGTTAACCGGCTGGTGATGATAGAAAAAAGTGCATTCAGCATGTCTTAATTTCCTTACATCGTTTGGCTTACAGGAGAAACTAACAGTGTGATTTCGACTCGTCTGTTTTTGGCTCGATTACTGGCAGTATTATTTGGCACTAAAGGATTTTTAGCACCTTTTCCCTCTGCTTTGACTCTTTCGGGCTGGTTCAGGTAACGTTGTAGTTCTTTTTGCACAGACTTGGCTCTCGCTAGTGATAAAGAGTAATTGGATGAAAAACGGGAAAAACGGGTATTAATGGGAATGTTATCGGTATACCCGACAATCAGGATTTCTCCATTAAAATGGTTTAATACTTCAGCAAGCCTCCTGATGACATCCAAATAACGGCTTTTGATCTGAATGGAGCTGGTATTGAATAAACCATCTCCTTTTAGCGTGATCACGCTTCTATCTGGCATATCAGTGACGTCTAATAATCCCGCTGCTATTTCATCCTCTAGCCGGCTTTGCAGATTTTGAGGAGGAGGAGAGGGGAGGGGGGCAGACGGAAATCCCTTATTGCTGACCGTTACATTGGGCAAATTAGTCTGGTAGATTTTTGCCAAAATGGGATTAACCCTATCATTCAACTGCCAGTTCAGGTTTATATACAAGATACATACCAGAAAACTTAATACCGCTATAGAGATCCATACTGGTAAGGAAATGGAGTGGGATTTATTCGGTAAGGTAATGGCTTGTGTTTTTTTTGATAATTCAATGGAGTAATTACCTCTAATTGAACTTATTAACTGGAATAAGCGTTGTTTCACGGTTTCCAATTGGGAGCGACCGTTATCGATGACACGATAACGTCCCTCAAATCCAAGCAGGAGACAGAAATTAATAAGTTCTAATAGGAATAAATTATCCCTGGGATTTTGTGACAACTTGGCTAATAACTGGAAAAATTTTTCACCCCCCCAGGTTTCATTATGAAAAGTGACGAGCAGGCCACTGCCAGACCAAACACTGCGCAGCCCCCAAGGTGTGAGTGCTGCGGCCTCATCCAATGCAGTGCACAGACAGTAGCGTGCACCAATGATCACGTTATAGGGCAGATTGATTTGTTGACATTCCACTTCAAAACGCCGGATTTCATTGATCAGTTGCTGGCGTAAATGGGTTGGATCAGGGTGAACAATTGAATGGCGGATCTGGGGAATAGTATTTAACAACGGATTTGCAACAGAAACCAACGGGTTATGGTTGATTTCATCAGAAAGCATCTTATGTTCAGTTTTCTGCTTTTCTTGCGTCATTGGCTTCGTTACCTCGATTTTGCCTGATTACGGACAGCCCAAAATTCTATGCGCAAGCCAGGGAATCCACCGGCCAGATGTAAGGCAAAACCGCTGGATTTCTCCATCTGTTTCCATAAGTCACCCTCTTTTTCTAATTCAAAATAGACATAACCCGAATGCCAGGGAATTTGTCTGGGCACAGATGGCATGGTTCGTAATAAGATGCCGGGTAATTGCAATTGAACCAATTCACGTATACGGCCAACGGGGGCAATTTTCATTTGGGCAGGGAATTTATTCATGAGGATATCATTTGTAACATCAGCATGGATGGCCAGAATAAAGCTGAACGTATGTATCATATTGGCGTCGGGTAACGTTGCGATATTCAAGCCATGAGAGTATTCCGTTAATGGCAACTGAATGGCCTGTTCTTCAAGAATAATTGACAATCCTTGGCGTAGTTGGAACATAAGTTGGTTGAAGCACTGCGTTAAATTGTCATGATCATAGAGAGGTAAATTTTTTTCCGGTACACGGCGTTGGGAGAATGTCGCCAATTCAGTGGCAAATTGTAACCATTCGTTGAATAACCGTTCTGGATGCAGTAGCGACAGGCTCTGCATATGGTGCATCTGGCCGCTATAGCGATTCAAAAGTGACAGCAAGAGAAAATCCATAATCTCAGAATCATTGTATCGTCCCAACTGTAACAGGCGATGGCTAATTTGTTGGCGGCGCTGTTCTAATAAGTCTTGTATTTGATTGATAAAACTTTTGATTTGTAGATTCGCATGACAGTTGAGCAGGGGCGGAATAAATTGCGAGTCAAGATAGAGTTTCTTGTCATTCGTTTTGTTCATGACATATACAAGACCCAATGCGATCCACTCAGGAGTTAAATCAGATTCCAACATCAGGCGCAAACGCATTTTGCCAAATTGTATCGTAGCATTGCCAACAGACATGGCATTAAAGTCGTTGACTTCAGCTTCAAAGCTAACAAAGCGAGCCAGGGAATCACTTTTTTCACTGAAAATGACCTCCTCTTTCCCTCGCTGACGAGTTGGTAAAGCCAGAACAACACGGCTATCAGACGGGTTTTCACCAAGCTGTAAGGGCGTGGGGGCATTGGCGGCATCAAAACTAAAGGGGGTTCCGTCAGGAAAAATACCACTGGCTGAGGAAAGACTGACTTTACCCTGCGTGAGTAGTTCTTGATCTAATTCGAGAGTTAAGAACCCCCAATAATAAGGATTTTGTGCTGTTCCCCAATCACGAATATAGGCTTCCAAGTATTTTTCAGCTTGCTGGAAGTGATGGGGGCGTAAAAACATGCCTTCTGCCCAGATAACTTTTTCTGATTTCATTATCTTATTTATCTCCTGTCACACAACCCAAGTTGCATTCATTGATGAGACTTAAGCCATTGTTAGTGACCTTTATGCAGAGCCGTAGTTCGTCAGAAGGAGTGCGCCAAAATTCGTAAAAAGAGGGTTTTTCAGGGACAGGAACGGGAAATAAAATGCGCCATTTCTTACCGTTCAATGTTTTATATTCAGCGATAAGTCCGATGTAGTTAGCTTCCGGTTGGTTTTTTTCCAACAAGCAATGCGTAGATTGAGAAGGGAGTATAAACAATAGGTCTTTATTAACCAATTTATCGCCTAACGTATTCTGAGCTTTGTTTTGCAAGGAAAAAAAATCGGCAGACATAAACTCTTCATTTGATTTTAGTAAAAAAATATTTATCTTCACGGGTGCGTAATCATTTACATTAGATTCTGTATTGAAGATAAATTTATAGGGCGGCAAATTTGTTTTTGATGAACAACCCGTTATGGCTATCAATACTGTGGTTATCGATACTGTGGATAGGAAGCCATTTTTTGCCGCTTTTTTACTGAATGAAAGAAACATTGTCATAATGTTTGTCAAAGCATATTTAGGCATAATGAACGATTAATAAATCAAAAAGACAAAAAGCTAAGCGGCTGTGATAAGAACTTTTGTTTGGCTGGGTACAATTCGTGAGCCCATAGCATTAGTCGAATTTTGCATAGTAGAACTGGAAACACGGGTTGCCGGAGAACCTTTGATCAAGACGGAATTGGCTCCCATGACATGGCGGGCATTACCCATTACGGTGCCGGAAGCGACACCACCATTAACGCCGGAATTATCTCCTGTTGTCATGGGTATGGTTGTTGCCAAATTATGGGCTGGACAACCCATAAATAAGATATTGGTGGCATTGCTTATACCGGTAGTGCCTTGAGCCATATTAGGATAAGGCACAGGTACAGGTGTAACCGCGGGTGTCAAACAGACATCAGGAGCGGCTATATCCATTCCACCACTTTGAGTGTTAGCAAACATAGTCTTATCCTCATCCGATATGAATTTGTTCAGCATCGATTTTTGTCATGGCTTTTGCAGAAACAATAGTCTGCTGGGCATGTAATCGGGCATAATTTTCCGCTTGCATATCTAATTGACCTGCACGAACCTGCTCTGTTTGTGTGGTATGGCGAAATAGACGATGACTCAGTTGTGTGACTGTTTTCCACAGAGACTCGAACTGATTACCAACCAGACGGGTTATCGAGATCCATGCAGACAGGGACTCCCCGCTATATTGCATTTCCCTGATATGGCAATTTCCATTATTGGCTGTGATAGCGAATCCGTTGCTGTGCATGCTCAGGTTTCCTTGTGAGGTGATGGTGAGATCACCTGGAACACTAATTTCAGCAATGTGCTGTTGTTTTGCCCGTTCCAATATGGCTAATATCCAGAGTTGATTGTTGATTTTCGTAATTAATACCGTATCCCCCATGCTGGGTGTCAATAAACAACTGGCCGCTTGCCGGCAATGCCAGCCACGATTGTTATGGCTTTCCGCCATAAAACTGCCATCTGGGAGAACGTTAACAATCTGGCCGGTAATCTGCTGTAATGGCTCAGTATTAAGGGTGAATGAGGAAAGTGCATAAGCGGGCTTCGTCATTTTGATTCTCCTGATGAAATCTTGTTATGTTGTATATTCCACTCTTCAGCGGCAAATAGTTCAGGATCATTTTCCAGAATACCTTGGCGGTCAGAAAATAATGTTCCAATTTGTTGAGCACGATGAAAAAGTGTTCTCATAAATTGAGCAGCACGAAAATCACTATTGTTGACGTTTGCATAGGAAAAATCCGTGTAAGGCATATTACAACCGGTGAATCGTGCATTCATTGCCTGTACTTTGTGCATAACTGCCAATGCCAGATTACTGTGCCGAAAATCGGCAGATTCAAGGGATGCACCAATAAAAAGGGCTTGTTCAAACAGGCTGTTTTTGCAACTGGCTCGGGTTAAATCTGCTTCGGTAAATAATGCCTGGGTTGCATTGACATTTGATAGTAAGGCGTCTTTTAAAATGGCTCCTTTGAAATTGCAATTAGTCAGTATGGCATGATTAAAATTGACGGATTCAAGTTGGCTGTTCATAAACTGACACATTTTAAGGGTTTGTTTATGGAAATTTTGCTTACGCAGATCGCATTCAAAAAAAACGGTTTTATTAAATTCACTGGCAGAAAAATCGCTTGTTCGTAAATTCTGCTGAAAAAAAGTGACCAAAAAGAAATGAGCGTGGCTAAATCTTGTTTGATCCATTGATGACGTAAGAAATGTGGTTCGTTCAAAGTCACTGTGGCTGAAGTCAGCATATTGCAATGAACAAGATGCGAATTGGGTATTCTTCTGTTTTGTCGCTGTAAATTGGGTTTTTTCCAAAACAGATTGATGGAATACATTGTCTGTCAGTGTGCTTTTATTAAAGACTGCAAGCCTCAGATTGCACTGTTCAAACGTGTTCTGCTCAAGTATCGCCGAGTCGAAAATGGCTTCTTGTGCCTGACACTCGATAAAACAGGTTTCTTTTATTAAAGTACGAGAAAAATCAGCGCCTGAAAAATCAACTTCTTTAAAGATTCCCCCGGATAAGTCACGTCCGGTCAGGGAAATATTCTGCAAACTGATTTTTTCAATGATCTCACCTTGCTTAATTTTGTCTGCTAATTCATCGGCTGTCAGTGAACTCATATCACATCCTTATCTCGTTTGGGCAAGGTCTTGGTACGCTTGATATAAGCATTTGTGATTGAGGTTGAATCGCTGACAATTGATTGGGATATATCAGTACGAAATAGATTAGCTTCCTGTAAGTCTGCATTATTAAAGTTACATTTCTGCATAAATGCGCTCATCAGGTTGGCATTATTCAGTAAGGCACTCCGGAAATCTGTCCTAATAAACAGGCTGTTTTCTGCATTAAGGTACTGCATATCAACCGACTGGCAGTTGGATTCACTGAGATCGGTGTTATTCAAGGTTGTGGCATAGAATTTCGCCTTGACCAAAGGCATTTGGCGCAAGTTACATTCTGTCAATGTTGCATGGCTGAAATCGGCTTGATTAAGCTCACTGTTCATAGCAAATGCGCAGGTCAGCAACTTGGCTGAATGAAACCGGATACCGTTTGCTTCAGTTTCCACCCATGAACAGCTTTCCAGTTCTGCATAATCAAAAGTTGCTTGTTTTAGCTTGCACTTAATAAATGAAACTTTATTCAGGTTTGCGTGGCTGAGCTTAAGAGCAGGAAGTTCAAGTTCCATAAATATACAGTTTTTCCACTGTGAATATTGGAATTGGCAACGCGTAATAAATATTTTTCGCAGGAGTAGTTCTGTAAATATGGCATGGTCAAAGTGACAATGGTCAAATCGAGTTTCTTGCAGTTGGGTTTCAGTGAAACTTGCTGAAGAAAAATCACTTTGTTCACATTTAGCCAGCGACAAGCTGGCATGATCTAATTTGGCTCCACGTAATGAAGCGTTACAAATTTCAGTCCTCGCCAGCATGGCTTCGTTGAAATTTGCTTCGTCTAGCTGGCAATGGTTTAAACATGCGCTTTCCAATAAGGTGCGAGTGAAATTAGCTCCCCGTAGATCCATGCCAGACAAATCTGCGCCAGTAAAATCCATGCCAGTGAAATTTCCCCCTTGTAGCATGATTTTTTGTACTCTTTTGCGAATGATCTGTGACAGGCTGCCTGTTAAGCGCAGGGCAGGGCTTTGTGTCTGTACTGAAGATAAATACATCGAGTGTACTGTTTGCTCGATTTGTGCCAGCTCTTTATCATTGAAGCCTATTTGGTGCTTTTGCAACATATCCCGTATCTGATGCAGGTTTTCTGGCCCTTTGGGTTCTGACTTTACCGTTGTTTTTTCAATATCAATGCCTTGTTCTTTGGCTAAAGCAATTGCGTTTTCTTTCTGTAATTCAGCTTCTGCCTTTTTTTCGGTGGCATATTGTTCGATTTTTTCCATGAACTCCGGTAATTCATCCAGTTTTGGAAAAGGAGGAGGTTGTTCTGTATCAACTGGCAATATTGTATTGATATCGTAGCCATACTCAGACAAGCGTTCTTGTTGCTGTTCACGCAGGCGTTTTTCACGATTTTGCAAATTTTGTTGCAATGGTGAGCTATTTTCTGGTTGTTCTGTATCCAGCCACGGGCTAATCATCTCTTCGGCGATAAGATCTTTTTCCCGAAAAGTGTATAGAACGCCTTTTTCTTTATCCAATCGTTGTTCAAGGACATGCAGGTAATGTTCCTGCGGGCGAGGGTTATCGCTTAATTCCAGTGCCGATATCATTTGCAAGACATCCTTGGCATCATCTTCATTAATTTGTGCGCTGCCATGCCAAACCAGGATCATTTGTTCCAGGTGGGGAAAAAACCATACAGTTGTATTGCGCATGACGACTTCTTCAAAAATTTCCTCATCAAGACGCAACCGTTTGATAAAGCAACGTGCGTTCCATGCGGGTAAAATACCTTCCTGAACAGGTTGTTCCGGATGCATATTCCAAATGCGCCACGCTGCTTTCTCTGGCAGAGTAGTATTTTTGTCCCACCATTGATCTTCGGAGGCAGCATTAAATATCCGCCAGTCAATGTCATTGGCAAAACCGGGAAATTCATTTTCCAGCCAGGCCTTGTCGTATTTTTTCCCAATACGGGTAAAACGGCGTGGCCATATAAAATCTAAAGGGCAAAAACTGGCCGGAATGGGCGCTCCCTGCTGTGACGTCAATTGCTGTTGTGACATTAAGCGATGATGCAGGGCTTCAATATTAGGCAGACGATGAATTTTTAATCCGTTATCCAATTCTTCTGGGATGAAACCGATTCCGTGAGGGTTTTCGTCACAACCTTTCCCCCCAAACGCTCGACTCCAATCTAATCGCATTTGCGCAAAAGGTTGAGGTTTTGAAGGAGAATCATCTATCCAATAGCGATCACCGAAAGCCACTAATGTCTTATCCAACTGCCCAATCTGAATACGCGCAGCACAGGTGGTTTTATCAGCTTGATGGTGGGTATAGACATATCCTGTGGCTAAAAATTCAGCACAAGGTTTCGGTATAGCGAGATCAATAATGCCATTACAGGTTTGCAACTCATTTTCTGCCAGTTGCCAAAGCTCTATTTCCGGGCGTAAGCGTGGAGTTGCTCCCATATCTGCTAGTGCCATAATGGAAATTCCGAGGTGGTTTCTTTGTAACCAACGATAAGGTCGATAAAGTACACTCAGGCGCAACGGTTTGATGATTTTCATAACAACCCTGGAGGTATTGGTTATTCATGGGGATAGTTATTAAAGATGGTCATTAGTTGAGAATATGTAAGCTGCTATTTGAAATATTGGTGTTTGAATTCTCAGTTTTGGTATCGCTTTTTATCGTAATGAAGCTGGGGCTTGAGATTGTCGTCATTCCTGTAATATTCTGCTCCCAATTTCCATCAATTTTTGCGTTTAAATTCCCCTTAAGGGTATAAGTATCGCCACCATTAATCTCGGTTTTTCGTCCATTTTTGATGGTTTCTTGCTGACCGTCGTTGATCTTTAATGTATCTTTGCCTTGAATGGTTGTTTCATGGTTTGCCTTATAGGTGAAGTCAGCATCTCCAGTCACAGCGTCTTTTTGCTGTTTTTTTATTTCAGTCGTACGGTTGCCATTAATAGTGACTTTTTTATCTTTTTCCACCGAAATATTCATGTCCCGTTCTGCATGCAGATCAAATAATTCCTTATCCGGTTCATCATCTAAAAAGAGATAATTTGCCTGATCATGCTTACCTTCTTTGGTATTCGACATAATACCGACGCGGGTTTCATATTTAGGTAGCTCCCACGGAGGCATATTCTCATTGTTATAAGTGCTGCCAATCACTAAAGGTTTATCAGGATCACCATTGACGAAACTGATAACCACTTCTTCGCCCACCCGAGGGACGCATATACTGCCATAACGCCAACCAGCCCAATGGCTCGCAACACGCATCCAGCAAGAGCGGGTATCATCTTTTTTGCAATCCTTATCCCAACGGAATTTCACTTTTATACGGCCGTATTTATCAGTCCATATTTGTTTATCTTTGGGACCGGTAACGACAGCAGTTTCAAGACCCGTCACTTTTGGCCACGGCGTCACTGCCAGCGGTTTCCAATGAGTACTGGCAGGAATTGCCTCAAATTGAATCGTGTTTTTGTTTTTGTCTGAATCTGAACTAAAAAGATCGCCAGTGAGCGTATTAAAAACTTTGTCAATAACGGTATCAAAAGCATTGTCAGAAGAACTGGCTATGTAAGGTTTTTCATAGAGAAAGTAGTGTGTGCCTATAATTAAATAGTCACCATGATCATCGCCTTTGATGTCATTGGGTAGTGATAGTGTGAAAGTATGTCCTGGAGCTATCCCCAGCACATTTCCTTTGCTATTAATCAGCTCACTTTTTGCTTCGGTAGCTTGCTGGCGAACTCGGGCATAAAATTGCCCTTGTTTATTTTCTACATAGCGCCCAGGCCAAATGAATATTTCTGTGTTATCAATGGAGCTGATTGGGGTCTGGGTAGCTGTATATAGTTCAGCCCGTGGTTTACGGAAGTCGTAGTCATCAAGGCTGTAAGTATTTGGTACAGTGATACTGGAGACATTCCAATTATAGAGGTATTCTTTGATGTGTGCTCTCGGTGAATCACCCTTGTTGATATAGTAAATATTTTTATATCCGGGCATTGGCTCATGTGATTGAGGTGCGTCAACCAGGATCATGGTATGGTTTTCCATTTCATGTTTGAAATAATAGTAAATTCCTTCATGTTCCATCAGGCGATGGATAAAATCGAAATCAGCTTCATTATGCTTGACGCAATATTCCCATGTGCGATATTTCTCAACAAGCTGATTTTCAAACAGAATGTTAGCCTTGTTTAGTACTTCGGTGATAATATCGGGTGCAGTCTTATCTTGCCATATGCTATAACCAATATTTTGCTTTAATTCCCACAACTTAGGTCTGACAGTGACCGTATATAAATAAAGTCTGTCATTATGTTTATAGAATGGGGAATAGGATATTTTGTCTATATAACCACTTAAGTATCTTGTTTGTGCTGATTTATTTTTTATTTCTACAGTGAGTGTCGTTTTATGTAGCGATATTGGATTTGATAACCTCTTTTCACTCAATAATTCAATCTCAAACTGGTAGGCCTCAGATAATCTCTCTATTCCTCTAAGGGATTTGAAATATAAGGTATTATCGGGTAATGAGACATGTGCGATAAACTGTCTTTCCATAAGAATATCCTTGCTTTTGCTCAAAGCTACCGCATACTCCTTGCAGGAGTAAGGAATATACGAAATTGGAATATGGGATATAGTTTCTCTGATATAAGTTAAACATAATGTTCAGTATTCGCAATCTATAGATTGTATCTTGTTTATGGAATAAATACTCTTATTTTTTTTGTTTAATTTTATTACTATAATTACTTATATTCATGTGTTTATATATAAATAAATTTTAAATATACAGTTTGTTTTTATATGTAATTTCTTAAATGTTTAAACTGAGACTCATTTTTGAGATTTTTGAAATAAATAATCTATATTCAATATATTAAAGTAGTTATTTTGCTTTTAACATCCTTTCGGAAAAATGTTTTTGAAGCTGGCTACTATAATTTGGTCATGTTTTCAACCCGTTGATGGCGATGTAGCCATCTGGTTGCAGGTTGCATATAGATTGAGGTTGTTTACTGTACTCCCAGGTTTGGAATGAATAGAAATTATTAATATTCAACAATATTAGCTTGATTTATTTTGCCTAATAGATTTACATCTTTTATGCTCATTTCATAAAAATCAATCTTAGAAAATACCATGAATTTACTGAAATCACTGGCAGCGGTCAGCTCAATGACGATGTTCTCTCGCGTTCTGGGCTTTATTCGTGATGCTATCATTGCTCGTATATTTGGTGCGGGGGTGGCGAGTGATGCCTTTTTCGTTGCCTTCAAACTCCCTAACTTGCTGCGCCGTATTTTTGCTGAGGGCGCTTTTTCACAAGCGTTTGTTCCTATACTTGCTGAGTATAAAAATCAGCAGGGGGATGAAGCGACCCGCACCTTTATTGCTTATATATCAGGGATGTTGACGCTGATTTTGGCGATAGTCACAGTGATAGGGGTAATGGCCGCACCCTGGATAATCTATGTTACGGCTCCGGGTTTTACAGATACACCGGATAAATTCACTTTAACCCGTGATCTACTCAAAATTACCTTCCCTTACATTTTCTTGATATCTCTGGCTTCGTTAGCGGGAGCGGTTCTCAATACGTGGAATCGCTTTTCTGTGCCCGCTTTTGCACCCACATTGCTTAATATCAGCATGATTATTTTTTCGCTGTTTGTGGCACCTTACTGTAACCCGCCTGTAATGGCATTAGGTTGGGCAGTGATCGCTGGTGGTATTTTGCAATTGGCTTATCAGCTTCCTCATCTGAAAAAAATAGGCATGCTGGTATTGCCACGCATTTCCTTTCGTGACAGCGGGGTATGGCGTGTTATTCGGCAAATGGGACCCGCTATTTTAGGGGTTTCAGTCAGCCAGATTTCACTGATTATCAACACTATTTTTGCTTCATTTCTTGTGTCTGGATCGGTTTCTTGGATGTATTACGCCGATCGTTTAATGGAATTACCTTCGGGAGTGCTGGGAGTAGCGTTAGGCACGATCCTGCTGCCTTCACTGGCAAAAAGTTTTTCCACTGGGGATCACCTGGAATATAGAAGGTTAATGGATTGGGGATTGCGCCTTTGCTTTTTGCTGGCTTTACCTTGCGCGGTGGCGTTGGGCATTCTGGCAAAACCCCTGACAGTGTCACTTTTTCAATACGGCAATTTTTCTGCCTTTGATGCAGAGATGACGCAACGGGCGTTAATCGCTTACTGTTTTGGTTTAATGGGATTGATTGTCGTTAAAGTTCTCGCTCCGGGTTTTTACGCTCGTCAGGATATTAAAACGCCGGTTAAGATTGCGATTGCGACTTTGATTTTGACTCAGTTAATGAATCTTGCCTTTATTGGCCCATTGAAACATGCGGGATTGGCGCTTTCTATCGGTCTGGCTGCTTGTTTCAATGCCAGCATGCTTTATTGGCAATTGCGTAAGCGTGAGATTTTTAAGCCATTGGCCGGATGGGGCGTTTTCCTGCTGAAACTGGCAATAGCGCTTGCGGTCATGGTTGGGGTATTACTGACAATATTGTGGCTTATGCCGGATTGGGAGCAGGGCAATATGGCATGGCGCTTGCTACGGTTAATGGGCGTTGTGATTGCGGGGGCGGGTAGCTATTTTGCTGCACTGGCTTTAATGGGATTCAGATTAAAAGATTTTTCCCAACGGGGATTGTAGCCATGATGAGACTGGCATGATTTGATCATGCCAGTTTGGGGAACATGTATTCAAAGCGTTGATCACCCTCAAGCATAATATTCACGTTCAATGAAAATACCAATGATTTTGTCATGCATTTCAGGTGACTAAACAACGATAACGTTGGTGCCCACCTTTGCCAATACCATGTTTTTTAACGTCCTTCGTCTGGTGACAAAATCGACATTTGACTTCTACTGTGACCATGCAAGTTATCTCGCAAAATAGGCATTTAGATGAAGAACAACGCCTTGAATACATGACCGATAATTTTCATTAGAATTCTGATGGATGTATTTATTAGTTAATGTGTAAAATTCTGCTACTGATTAAGACTACACCCGATGTCTCGATAGATATATCTTTTCTTTTTATTTCTATTTGATTACGGCTACAGTTTACTCCATTACCGCTGATATTTATTCCATTACCGCTGATATTTATTCCATTACTGCTTACATTTGCTAAATTAATGCTTTCATTTGCTCCATTAAGGCTTAAATTTGCTCCATTAACGCTTACATTTGCTCCATTTACGTTCATATTAAATGGCGTCGTATTAATGCAACTATATTTATTATTCACGAAAGTTGTTGGAGTATCGATATTTACATGAGTATCACTTTTTATAGTAATGGTTTTAGAACTTGAGATATTTGTTTCGCCTGTAATCTTTTGTACCCACTCCCCGCCAATAGTGACTTTTTTATCTTTTTCCACCGAAATATTCATGTCACGTTCTGCATGTAGATCAAACGATTCATTATTGGGTTCATCATCTAAAAAAAGATAGTTTGCCTGTTCATGCTTACCTCCCTTGGTATTTGACATAATACCGACACGAGTTTCATGTTTGGGCAGCTCCCACGGGGGCTTATTCTCTTGGTTATAAGTACTGCCGATGACTAAAGGTTTATCAGGATCACCGTTGACGAAACTGATAACCACTTCTTCGCCCACACGAGGGACACACAGACTACCATAACGCCAACCTGCCCAATAAGTCGCAACACGCACCCAGCAAGAGCGGGTATCATCTTTTTTACTGTCTTTATCCCAACGAAACTTCACTTTTATACGACCGTATTCGTCAGTCCATATCTGCTTATCTTTAGGACCAGTGACAACGGCGGTTTCAAGGCCCGTTACTTTTGGCCACGGGGTCACAGCAAGTGGTTTCCAATGAGTGCTGGCAGGAATTGCCTCAAATTGAATGGTGTTTTTGTTTGTATCTGAATTTGAGAGGTCGTTGGTGACAGTATTAAGAACCTTGCCAGTAGAATCGGTGACATAAGGTTTTTCATAAAGAAAGTATTGCGTACCTATAATTAAATAGTCTCCATGATCATCACCTTTGATGCCACTGGGGAGTGATAGGGTAAAAGTGTGCCCTGGAGCCATTCCTAATACATTTCCTTTGCCTCCAACCAGCTCACTTTTTGCTTCGGCAGCTTGCTGACGAACGCGAGCATAAAATTGTCCTTGTTCACTTTCTACATAGCGCCCGGGACAAATGAATATCTCTGAGTTATCAATAGAGCTACTTGGGGTTTGAACAGCCGTATGTAATTCAGCCCGTGGCTTACGGAAGTCGTAGTCATCAAGGCTGTAGGTATTCGGTATGGTGATACTAGAGACATTCCAACTATAGAGATACTCTGTAAGGTGTTCTTTCAGTGAATGACCTGTGCTGAAATATTTAATTGTTTCATATTCAGGCATGGGTTCATGTGATTGGGGGGCGTCAACCAAAATCATGGTATGGTTTCCCATATCATGTTTAAAATAATAATAAATTCCCTCATGTTCCATCAGACGATGAATAAAATCGAAATCACTTTCATTATGTTTGACGCAGTATTCCCATTTGCGATATTTTTCAATGAGTTGATTGTCAAACAGAATACCAGCCTTACTCAATATCTCAGTGATGATATCGGGTACAGTCTTATCTTGCCAAATACTATAACCAAATCTTTGTTTTAATTCCCACAGTTTAGGTCTGACAATAGCAGTATATAAATAAAGTCTATCATCATATTTATAGAATGGTGCGTAAGATATTTTTTCTATATAACCACTTAAGTATCTTGTTGGTGCTGACTTATTTTTTATCTCTACAGTGAGTATCTTATTATGCAGAGATATTGGGTTTGATAATCTTTTCTTACTTAATAATTCAACTTCAAACTCGTAGGCTTCAGATAATCTTTCTCTCCCTATCAATGATTTGAAAAGCAAAGAATTATCAGGCAGTGAGGTATGTGCGATAAACTGTCTTTTCATAGGATGCCCTTGCTTTAGTTTATAGCTACCGCATATTCCTTGCCAGCAAGGAATATGTATAAAATGGCTCTAAAAGAGCAAAATCAAGATAGCATATTCTTTTTGGATAAGGAACATACAAAAAGGGGAGTAATAATAAGGTGATGACTTCTCTGATTATGAGTTCAGCATAATATTTACTATTTGCAATCTGTAGATTATATTCTGTTGATGAGATATATAAGTTTATTTTTATTATTTAATTGAGATTTATTACTATGCTTGTATATATGTTTATTAATATTTAAAAATTACAGATTTACTTAATGCTAAAAATAGCTTAAACATGTTGATTAAGATTCATTTTTATATATTGCAATGCATAACTTATTAATTATTATGAATATTTAAGAGCGGAGTGGATTGATTAGTGAGTCTTGAATATTTTATCGAAAAGATTATTTTTTTAGTCTGGTTAACATAATTTTTTAGAAAATTCCTCGTTGAGATTAGCTAATGAAACAAGTCTAAAATTTAGGTTTTTTTGAGCAAAAATTGCTTTTTTCTATTAGATATATAAATTTATTTTTTATGATATTGTCTTTTTTTTCTAAAAGAGTAAGTGGGATACACCTGGCAGGATATAAATAAAGTATTTTGTAACATTTTGGTATCAAAAATTTAATATTTAGCGACGGATGCCTTTTTCGTTGCTTGCAAACTACCTAACTTATTGCGCCTTTGCTTTTTGCTGGCTTTACCTTGCGCGGTGGCGTTGGGCATTTTGGCAAAGCCCCTGACAGTGTCACTTTAATGGGATTCAGATTAAAAGATTTTTCCCAACGGGGATTGTAGCCATGATGAGACTGGCATGATTTGATCATGCCAGTTTGGGAGAAGATAATTACATCCGTTCTACTGTCTCGATACCCAAGGTATCAAGACCTTGCTTCAAAGTTTTTGCCGTCAGCAAAGCCAGTTTCAGGCGGCTCTGGCGCAGTTCTTCGCTATCCGCATTCAGGATTGGGCAATGTTCGTAGAAACCAGAGAACAGGCCGGCCAGATCATAGAGGTAAGCACACATCACGTGAGGAGTGCCTTCACGGGCAACCGTTGTGATAGTTTCTTCAAATTGCAACAGGCGTGTCGCTAAGGCTTGTTCACGTTCTTCATTCAGAAGAACGGGGTGTGTCAGACTGCTTTCATCGGTTTTTGCACGCTTGAAGATAGAATTGACACGGGTATAAGCATATTGCATATAAGGAGCGGTATTACCTTCAAAGGCGAGCATATTATCCCAGTCAAATACGTAGTCGGTAGTCCGGCTTTTGGAAAGATCCGCATATTTCACCGCGCCAATACCTACAGCGTTGACAACTTTTTTCAGTTCGTCCTCCGGCATATCTGGGTTTTTCCCGCGGATCAAGGCATCTGCCCGTTCAATGGCCTCGTCCAGCAAATCAGACAGTCTTACTGTGCCACCTGCGCGAGTTTTGAATGGCTTGCCATCTTTACCCAACATCATGCCGAACATATGGTGTTCAAGTGACATGGATTCAGGAATGTAACCTGCCTTGCGCACTATTGTCCAGGCTTGCATCAGGTGCTGGTGTTGGCGTGAATCGATGTAGTAAAGAACGCGGTCAGCGTGCAAGACTTCATGACGATACTTGGCACAGGCGATATCGGTGGTGGTATATAGATAACCCCCATCTTTTTTCTGGATGATGACACCCATTGGTTCGCCTTCTTTGTTTTTATATTCATCAAGGTAAACCACGATAGCGCCATCACTCTCAACGGCAAGCCCACGTTGTTTCAGATCGGCAACAACACTAGGCAGCATATCGTTATACAGGCTTTCACCCATAACATCTTTTTTCGTCAGCGTCACATTCAGGCGATCATAGGTTTCCTGATTTTGTGACATAGTGATATCAACCAGTTTGCGCCACATGGTACGGCAATATTCATCACCACCTTGCAGTTTTACTACGTAACTACGGGCACGAACAGCAAACTCTTCATCTTCGTCGTAAGTTTTCTTCGCTTCACGATAGAAGGCTTCCAAATCGGCCAATGCCATGTCACTGGCATCTTCGTTCTGGATTTTTTCCAGATAGGCAATTAGCATCCCGAACTGAGTACCCCAGTCACCAACGTGGTTGGCTCGGATGATTTTGTGTCCCAAAAACTCAAGAGTACGTGCGGCAGCATCACCAATAATCGTGGAACGAATGTGCCCAATATGCATTTGTTTGGCCACATTCGGCGCAGAATAGTCGATCACGATGGTTTGTGGCTCTACCGGAGTGATACCCAATTTTTCATCTTTCAGCGCAGTTTCAATATTGGCAGCAATCCACGTTTTATCCAGAAAAATATTGATAAAACCAGGGCCTGCAATCTCAACTTTGCTGGCAATTCCTTGCAGATCCAGCAAACTGACGACTTTTTCTGCCAATTGTCGGGGGGGCATGCCCACTTTTTTCGCTGCCGCCATGACACCATTCGCCTGGTAGTCACCAAACTGAGCTTTTGCAGATTGACGAACGTGGGCTTCACTGTCGGCTGGAGCACCAGCAGCAATCAGCGCATGGCTAATTTTTTCTGAAAGAATGGCTTGAATATTCACCGAGTTACCTTAAATTACGAATAAAAGCCCGTGCATTTGAACTATGCAAATACTTTTAAGCGTGTGAGTTATGACAAAATAACAGGTTTTATACCATATTCAGCATCCTGCATGCTACCATCAGCCGCCGCTTGCGTTATGACTTTTTGTTTTCAGCTCGCCTTTCCAGCAATTCTTTGCTATCCCGATTAAAATCAGCCTGTAAATCGTGTTATTAAAAATGCCGTATTCTTTTTGTGATCTTTATCGTAGTACTGCAACTCAACATGGCGATAAGCTCATTTCGGTGAGTGTTATTTGAACGAATCTGGATGGGCGATGAAGTTAGCAGGCTTAAGGCACTCTGACACGAAGACTTAAGGAAATCACATGACAGCACGCTACATTACTATTGATTGGGGGTCGACCAATTTACGAGCCTGGCTATATCAGGGCGATGAATGTCTGGAAAGCAGGCAATCTGCAATGGGAGTGACTCGTCTTAATGGAAAATCCCCGCAAGTAGTGTTAGCAGAAATCACGCAAGGCTGGCGGAATGATAAAACGCCGGTTGTCATGGCAGGAATGATCGGGAGTAATGTGGGTTGGAAAATAGCTCCCTATTTGTCGGTTCCCATTAGGTTCTCTGCAATAGGTGAGCAATTAACTCCCGTTGAAAGCAATGTCTGGATTATTTCTGGATTGTGTGTTTCACGTGAAGATAATCACAACGTGATGCGAGGCGAAGAGACGCAATTATTGGGCGCTCACCAGCTTTTTCCTTCTTCTCTTTATGTCATGCCCGGTACTCACTGCAAATGGGTATTGGCTGACAACCAACAAATCCGTGATTTCCGTACTGTGATGACTGGTGAACTCCACCATTTACTTTTGCATCATTCACTGGTAGGGGCGGGGTTACCAGAACAGATTGTCTGCCCTGAGGTTTTTAACGCAGGGCTTAAACGGGGAATAGATTCTCCTGCTATTTTGTCGCTTTTATTCGAAGTTCGCGCTTCACACATATTGAATGCTCTGCCGCGCGAACATGTGAGTGAATTTTTATCTGGCCTGTTGATTGGTGCCGAAGTTGCGAGCATGAGTCACTATTTTGCAGATCAACAGACTATCACACTCGTTGCCGGACTTTCGTTAGCTGCTCGTTATAAGCAGGCGTTCGATACTATTGGGCGAAATGTTTCTCTGGCAGACGGCGATACCGTTTTTCAGGTAGGTATAAGGAGTATCGCAAATGCTGTGGCAAACCAATCTTCCACTTATCGCTATTCTGCGCGGTGTTAAGCCGGACGAAGTGCTTGGACACATTGCAGCGGTCATTAATGCCGGGTTCGATACAGTGGAAATCCCTCTTAATTCTCCACAGTGGGAACAGAGTATTCCGGTCGTTGTGAAAGCGTTTGGCAGTCAGGCGCTGATTGGGGCGGGAACGGTACTTAAACCAGAACAGGTGGATATGCTGGCGGAAATGGGTTGCAGACTGATTGTCACGCCTAATATTCACAGTGAAGTGATTCGCAAAGCGGTCTCTTATGGTATGACAGTATGCCCTGGTTGCGCGACAGCCACGGAAGCTTTTACTGCGCTGGAAGCTGGTGCTCAGTCACTAAAAATTTTCCCTGCATCAGCATTCGGCCCAGATTATATCAAAGCCCTGAAAGCCGTTTTACCATCAGATGTGCCTGTTTTTGCCGTGGGTGGTGTAACGCCAGATAATTTGTCTCAGTGGATTAAAGCAGGTTGCATAGGCGCCGGTTTAGGCAGTGATCTTTATCGTGCCGGTCAATCGGTTGAGAATACCGCACGGCAAGCAACCTTATTTGTGAGTGCGTACCGAGAGGCTGTGCAATGAAAATAACTCAATTCACGACTTACCGTTTACCACCCCGCTGGATGTTCTTAAAAATTGAAACAGATGAAGGTGTTGTCGGCTGGGGAGAACCGGTGCTTGAAGGCCGTGTCCGCACAGTGGAAACGGCAGTGCACGAACTAAGTGAATATTTGATTGGACAAGATCCTGCCCGCATCAATGACCTGTGGCAGGTTATGTATCGTGCGGGTTTTTATCGTGGCGGCTCCATTCTGATGAGCGCCATTGCGGGTATCGATCAGGCTTTATGGGATATCAAAGGTAAGGTTTTGAATGCCCCCGTGTGGCAGCTCATGGGAGGGTTAGTGCGTGATAAGATTAAAGCTTATAGCTGGGTAGGGGGCGATCGCCCGTCGGAGGTGATTGACGGTATTAAAACCTTACGGAAGATCGGTTTTGATACATTCAAATTAAATGGTTGTGAAGAACTGAGCATCATTGATGATTCTCGAAAAATTGATGCTGCTGTCAATACCGTGGCACAAATCCGTGAAGTGTTCGGTAATGAAATTGAATTTGGGCTTGATTTTCATGGCCGTGTTAGTGCGCCAATGGCGAAAGTATTAATTAAGGCGTTAGAACCGTATCGCCCTCTATTCATTGAAGAACCGGTGCTGGCGGAGCAATCGGAATATTATCCACGTCTGGCAGCACAAACCCATATTCCAATTGCGGCAGGTGAGCGCATGTTTTCCCGTTTTGAATTTAAACGTGTATTGGAAATGGGAGGGCTGGCCATTATCCAGCCAGATTTATCGCATGCGGGAGGAATGACTGAATGCTATAAAATTGCGGGTATGGCTGAAGCGTATGATGTGGCTCTGGCACCCCATTGTCCACTGGGTCCGATTGCACTGGCCGCTTGCCTGCACATCGATTTCATATCACGTAATGCGGTATTTCAGGAGCAGAGCATGGGCATTCATTACAATAAAGGAGCTGAGTTACTTGATCTGGTGAAAAATAAAGAAGATTTCAGTATGGAAGGGGGGGTCTTTAAACCCTTAATGAAATCGGGGCTTGGTGTTGAAATTGACGAAGCACAGGTCATTGAACGTAGCAAAAATGCACCAGACTGGCGGAATCCATTGTGGCGACATAAAGATGGTTCCGTTGCTGAATGGTAATAATGCCCATCATTAACTAACTCAATCAATGCGTTTTTTACGCCCTCTGTTAACAACAGGGCAAAGTGACAGGGTTCTCTGTGCCCAGAATCTGGAGACAGATTGATATGAATATTTCAGAAACAACTACGAAAATTGGGCGTCGGCGCTATTTGACGCTGATAATGATCTTTATCACCGTCGTTATTTGTTATGTTGATCGCGCTAACCTTGCTGTTGCGTCAGCAGATATTCAAAAAGAGTTTGCTATCACGAAAACAGAAATGGGTTACATTTTTTCAGCTTTCTCCTGGCTTTATACCTTATGTCAAATTCCTGGTGGCTGGTTCCTTGATCGCGTTGGCTCACGCCTGACCTATTTTATTGCTATTCTTGGCTGGTCGGTGGCGACGTTATTACAGGGTTTTGCCATCGGGCTGATGTCACTTATTGGACTACGTTCCATCATTGGTATTTTTGAAGCCCCGACATTCCCCACCAATAACCGCATGGTGACAAGTTGGTTCCCTGAGCATGAGCGCGCCTCTGCCGTTGGTTTTTACACCTCAGGGCAGTTTGTTGGACTTGCTTTTCTGACCCCACTTCTCATGTGGATTCAGGTACTCATTAGCTGGCATTGGGTTTTTTTCTTGACTGGTGGTATCGGGATTATTTGGTCATTCATCTGGATTAAAATTTATCGGCGGCCGCGGTTAACAAAAAATATGAGTCATGCAGAGCTTGAATATATCCGCAGTGGAGGAGGATTGATCGATGATGACTCACCCGCTAAGAGAGCGGAACAACCGTCTCTTACTATCGCTGACTGGAAGCTAATGTTCCATCGTAAGCTGGTGGGTGTCTATCTGGGGCAATTTGCAGTCGCTTCAACACTGTGGTTCTTTTTGACCTGGTTCCCGAATTATCTGATTCAAGAGAAAGGGATCACCGCGCTGAAAGCCGGCTTTATGACGACCGTTCCGTTCCTGGCCGCATTTCTCGGTGTACTCCTTTCTGGTTGGTTGGCAGATAAAATGGTACGCAAAGGTTTCTCTTTGGGCGCGGCGCGTAAGACACCGATTATTTGTGGTTTGATCATTTCCGCCTGTATTATGGGAGCCAACTATACTAACAACCCAATATGGGTCATGGTGCTGATGGCGCTGGCATTCTTTGGTAATGGCTTTGCATCTATTACCTGGTCACTGGTTTCTTCACTGGCACCGATTCGTTTGATTGGTTTGACCGGCGGCATTTTTAATTTTGCCGGCGGGTTGGGAGGGATCTCGATGCCGCTTGTGATAGGTTATTTGGCGCAGAGCTACGGTTTTTCTCCAGCACTGGTTTACATTTCCGTTGTAACATTGATTGGTGCACTCTCCTATATCTTTCTCGTGGGAGAAGTAAAACGTGTAGGCTAATCAAACTCGTGTTAAACAGAATAACCAGGGTTTATATCCGAGGGATTTTGAATGATAAGGCTGGAAATTTGCTGTTATAGCATAAGCTGTGCTTTAGTTGCACAAAAGGCGGGAGCTGATCGCATTGAACTGTGTGCCAGCCCACCGGAAGGCGGGGTAACACCGAGCTTCGGAGCATTGCAGCATGCACGACAGCATTTATCAATTCCTGTGCATCCTATTGTACGACCAAGAGGAGGCGACTTCTGCTACAGCAACACGGATTTCGAAGTGATGAAAAATGATGTCGCTCGTATCCGTGATATGGGATTTCCTGGTGTCGTCTTTGGTCTGTTAAACGAAGAAGGTCATATCGATCGGCTGCGCATGAGGCAATTGATGTCATTATCAGGGAATATGAAAGTCACTTTTCATCGTGCTTTTGATATGTGTTTTAATCCACATGTTGCGTTGGAGCAACTGACCGAACTCGGTGTGCAGCGTATTTTAACTTCAGGCCAGCAACAAAATGCTGAGTTGGGGCTGCCTCTGTTAAAAGAGTTATTACAGGCTAGCCAAGGACCAATTATTATGCCAGGAGCGGGGGTCAGAATGAGCAATATCAGTAAATTTTTGGAAATTGGCGTCACGGAAGTTCACAGTTCAGCAGGTAAGACGGTGCCTTCTTCCATGAAATACCGGAAAGCGGGCGTGACAATGAGTTCTGACGACAGTGATGTCGATGAATATGCTTATTATTGTGTTGATGGATCGTTAGTTGAATCGATGAAAAGCGTAATTAGTCTGGTTCAACGGAAAAAATAACAGCCAGAACCCCCAGTCACAGAGTTAACCCTGTGACTGGGAAGGGTAGCCAGAAAGAGCAAAATGATAATTTAAAAGATGGGGAGTGTCAGGTCATGGTTTGCTTGCGGGCAATAAGAACCGCTCGCAGCGGTGCCGGATAGCCTTCTATCGTTTTACGGTGATCGTTTGGATCGAGAAAATCAGCCAGTGATTCAGTCTTCATCCATTCGGTCTGGCGTTGTTCGTCCAGTGTTGTGACGGCATGATCAACAATGCGGACATCAATAAAACCACACTTTTCCAACCACACTTTTAGCATCTTAGCCGATGGAAGAAAGTAGACATTCCGCATTTGTGCATAACGTTCACCCGGCATAAGGCATTGGTATTCGTCACCTTCAATCACCATGCTCTCCAGAACTAACTCGCCGCCGGAAACGAGCTGGTTTTTCAGTTGCCATAAATGGTCGAGGGGAGAACGGCGGTGGTAAAGTACCCCCATTGAAAATACCGTATCAAAGGCTTTTAGTTCGGGTAATTGCTCAATGCCCAATGGCAAAAGATGGGCACGTTGGTTGTTACCCAGTAACTTTCTGATAGCCTCAAATTGGCACAGAAAAAGCTGGGTTGGGTCAATACCCACGACCAGATGCGCCCCTTCACCGACCATACGCCACATGTGGTAACCACTGCCACAGCCGACATCAAGTATAGTTCTGCCTGCTAAAGGCGAAATATGGGGAAGGACACGATCCCATTTCCAGTCAGAACGCCACTCTGTATCAATTTCCACGCCATACAGAGAAAAAGGGCCTTTGCGCCACGGCATCAACAGTTTCAGGATATTTTGAATGCAGGCTTGTTCACCGTTTGATAGCTCTGGTTCATGGTTAGCAATGACACCATTTTTCAGGTTAAGTTGGGTCGGATGAATCTCAGGCAGACTCTCCAGAATTTTTACCCATGAACTGAATTGACCATGTAATGCAGTTTTCTGCCAATGGCTTAATTGTGCGGGCAGGCATTCTAACCAGTGACTTAAGTGATTTTTGGCGATCAGTTGATAAAAATTACTGAAATCAATCATTGGTCAGCTCCTTTTATTGCCAATAGTGAGCCAAAATTAAAACACTGGAACCAGACTTCAACGTGTTGGAATCCGGCTTGTTTGAGGCGCGATTTATGGGTTTCAACAGGATCTGTCCGCATAACATTTTCCAGCATACTGCGTTTTTGGCTGATCTCCAGTTCGCTGTAACCATTGGCTCGCTTGAAATCATAGTGCATGTTAAATAGCAACTCACCAATTTGCTCATCTTCAAAGTTGAATTTTTCAGACAGCACCAAAACGCCTCCTGGCTTTAAACCGGCATAGATTTTATCCAGCATTTTCTGGCGATCATCAGGGTGCAGGAACTGTAATGTGAAATTCAAAACAACCATTGATGCATTTTGAATGTCGGTATCAAGAATGTTTTGTTCGATGACCTCAACGGGGATGCTGGCCTTGAAAGCGTCAATATGGCGGCGGCAGCGTGCGATCATTGCGGGTGAATTATCAACAGCAATAATACGGCAACCCGCTGTACGGGAAGTGGTATTGTTGTCATCGGCACCCATGGCGCGGCGGATTGACAGCGTGGCTGCGCCAAGGGAACAGCCGAGATCATAAATTTGGCTATTGGGTGTGACAAAACGTCCTGCCAGCATACCTATCATGGCAATGATATTGGAATAACCGGGAATGGAGCGTTTCACCATATCAGGAAAGACTTCGGCAACACGTTCATCGAAACTCCAGTCACCTAAATTGGCAATGGGGGCAGAGAACAGACTGTCCCGTTGATTATGAGATTCTTGATTTGACATAACAGCATTGATGTTGGAAACAATAAGAAGCCGCTATTCTAACAGAATGCAGGAAAAGGCAGAAAGGGGAGATAATCAAGAGATAAACCCTCAGGCGGCGTATGTCACCTGAGGGTTTATCTCTAATCATTTAGGATTATAGAGAGCGACAGTTTTGCCATCGGGGCTGTAAGGCAAAGTGCACAGAGATAGGTGAGCTATCTATAATAGGGTATAGAAAAATTATATATAGAGAGAAAAGATCTGCCCCCACGGTAAATAGTAGATGTTAGCGATAACCATTATTATCATTGAGATATAGGTTGCAGCCATTCCCATACGCCGCCAGCGTATTTCCCGATGACGCAAGCCAAAATAGTGGAATACTCTGCCTGAGAGTAATACCAATCCACAAATGTGCAGCATCCAGACGGGTGCCCCATTCATCTCCATCACAACCAATAACAATATTGAAATGGGAATGTATTCAACCGCATTACCATGAACCCGTATGGCGGTTTGCAATTCATAAAAACCGCCATCGCCATAGGCTACCCGATATTGCGTTCTCAATTTGACGACATCCAGAGACAGTTTAATTAACAGTAGTGCGCCCAGTACTAGATAAAGCGAGCTGACCATTTTTAACTCCATTGCCTAACCAAAAACGGCCGAACGATGATAAACCTCAAAAAGAAAACTGTCGCTATAAATCATCGTATTTAATAATAAATTCTATGAATGTTATCAGATAGCAAAAAATTGTCTTGCCAAGAACGGTGTTATGGCCTTATCTCCGGTCAGAATTTCCAGTATAATAGCAACCTTTTTTGCTATTCTTCCTAAAAGAACAATGCCAAAATTTCCGCAGCAGAAAGCATAACGAGCTGAGTAAAAGGATATTGTATGCGTACTAATTATTGTGGGCAGTTGAACCTGGCCGATGAAGGCCAGAAAGTGACTCTTTGTGGGTGGGTAAATCGTCGCCGTGATTTAGGTGGCTTGATCTTTATTGATATGCGAGATCGCGAAGGTATCGTTCAGGTCTTTTTTGACCCAGATCAGAAAGAGGTCTTTGCTCAGGCTTCTGAACTGCGTAATGAATTTTGTATTCAAATTACGGGAATTGTGCGTGCGCGCCCTGATAACCAAATTAATAAAGATATGGCAACTGGCGAAATTGAAGTTTTCGCAGAAAGCCTGATGGTTTTCAATCGCTCGGAGCCGTTGCCATTGGATAGCAACCAGAATAACAGCGAAGAGCAGCGCCTGAAATACCGCTATCTTGATCTGCGTCGCACTGAGATGTCGCAACGTCTGAAAACCAGGGCAAAGATCACCAGTTTTGTGCGTCGTTTTATGGATACTGCGGGTTTCATCGATGTTGAAACGCCAATGCTGACCAAGGCAACGCCAGAAGGTGCGCGTGACTATTTAGTACCAAGCCGTGTGCATAAAGGTGAATTTTATGCACTGCCACAGTCCCCGCAGCTTTTCAAACAGTTGTTGATGATGTCTGGCTTTGACCGTTATTACCAGATTGTGAAATGCTTCCGCGATGAAGATTTACGTGCCGATCGTCAGCCAGAATTCACCCAGATCGACGTTGAAACCTCGTTTATGACCGCTGAACAAGTTCGCGAAATCATGGAAAAAATGATCCGTGAATTGTGGCTGGATGTGAAAGATATCGAGTTGGGCAGCTTCCCAATTATGACATTCGAAGAAGCCATGCGCCGCTTTGGTTCAGATAAACCAGATTTGCGTAACCCTCTGGAATTGGTGGATATTGCCGATCTGGTTAAAGACGTGGAATTCTCTGTTTTTGCCGAACCCGCAAACAATCCTAAAGGCCGTGTAGCGGTAATTTGTGTTCCGGGCGGAGCGGAGCTGAGCCGTAAGCAAATTGATGAGTACGGTAAATTTGTTGGCATCTATGGTGCGAAGGGTTTGGCATGGATGAAAGTTAATAACCGTGCTGCTGGCCTGGAAGGGGTACAAAGCCCGATTGCTAAGTTCCTGTCTGCGGAGGTAGTTGAGAGCTTGTTGTCCCGTACCAATGCCCAGGATGGTGATATTCTGTTCTTCGGTGCTGATAAGAAAAACATTGTCACTGATGCGATGGGAGCGCTGCGCCTGAAACTCGGCCGTGACTTGAATATCACCGATTTGGCAAGCTGGAAACCGCTGTGGGTGATTGATTTCCCCATGTTTGAAGAAAACGGAGAAGGTGGTTTGACGGCAATGCATCATCCATTTACGTCTCCGCGTGATATGTCGGCGGTTGAGTTGGAAAACAATCCAGAATCCGCCATTGCGAACGCTTACGACATGGTTATCAATGGCTATGAAGTGGGTGGTGGTTCTGTCCGTATTCATCGTAATGAAATGCAGCAGGCTGTATTCCGCATTTTGGGTATCAATGAACAAGAACAGCAGGAGAAATTTGGTTTCTTGCTGAATGCTCTGAAATACGGTACACCGCCACATGCGGGATTGGCTTTCGGTTTGGATCGCCTCGTCATGTTGCTGACTGATACCGATAATATTCGTGATGTGATCGCTTTCCCGAAAACAACGGCAGCGGCTTGTTTAATGACTGATGCACCAAGTCCGGCGAATTCAGCGGCGTTGGAAGAACTGGCTATTTCAGTCGTTAAAAAAGAGAACGCATAATGGCTTATAAGCGCCCTGAATCTGTATTGGTTATGATTTATGCCGTTAACAGCAAAAGGGTGCTGATGCTACAGCGACGGGACGATCCTGAATTTTGGCAATCTGTGACAGGTAGCCTTGAAAAGGACGAAAAACCGCGGGAGGCGGCGTTACGTGAAGTACAGGAAGAGGTAGGCATTGATATTATCAATGAAAATCTTGAACTGAAAGATTGTCAACGCTGTCTTTATTATGAGATTTTCTCACACTTGCGACATCGATATGCTCCAGGGGTCACGCGGAATAAAGAGCATTGGTTCTCTCTCGCATTACCTGAGGAGCGAGCGATTTTGCTGACTGAGCATCTGGCTTATCAATGGTTGGCGGCGGAAGAAGCGGCCAAATTGACGAAGTCATGGAGCAATCGGCAAGCAATTGAAGAGTTTGTAATTTAGTCTTTTAGTCTACAAGACGTTTTATCGGAGATATTTTCATGGCAGGTCATAGTAAATGGGCCAATACGAAACACCGCAAAGCGGCACAGGATGCCAAACGCGGTAAGATCTTTACTAAAATTATCCGTGAATTGGTCACGGCTGCGCGATTGGGTGGTGGTGAGCCAGATTCCAACCCACGTTTGCGCGCTGCCGTCGATAAAGCGCTATCCAACAACATGACGCGTGATACGTTGAATCGCGCAATTGCCCGTGGTGTTGGTAACGACGAATCAGATAACATGGAAACCATCATTTATGAAGGCTATGGTCCTGGTGGTACAGCGGTGATGGTAGAGTGCTTGAGTGATAACCGTAACCGTACTGTTTCTGAAGTTCGTCATGCGTTCACCAAAACAGGTGGTAACCTGGGAACGGATGGCTCTGTTTCTTATCTGTTCACCAAGAAAGGGGTTATTTCTTACGCACCAGGTCTGGACGAAGATGCGGTGATGGAAGCCGCATTGGAAGCAGGTGCTGACGATGTTGAAACGTATGATGATGGCGCAATTGACGTCTATACTACTCCAGAGTCTTTCGGGAGTGTTAAAGATGCATTGGATGCAGCAGGCTTTAAGGCAGATTCCGCAGAAGTTTCTATGATCCCATCTACGAAAGCGGAACTGGATGCAGAAACTGCGCCTAAATTACTTCGTCTGATCGATATGCTTGAAGATTCTGACGACGTGCAAGAGGTTTATCATAATGGTGAAATCTCTGATGAGGTTGCAGCACTGCTGTAACTAGCATTAGGGTTCACAGCGTAGAGAAAGTGTTCTTTCGATCAGGGCACTTTCTCTAACGTTTTTATCCCATATCACAGACGAGCCAATTGCGGCGAAATTTAAGCGAACAATTCGATATGGCGATTATTCTTGGTATTGACCCTGGCTCCAGAGTCACGGGATATGGCGTTATTCGCCAGCAGGGACGGCAACTTATCTATCTCGGTAGCGGTTGTATTCGAACAAAAGTAGATGACTTACCCAGTCGTTTGCAGAAGATCTACGCCGGAATTACTGAAATCATCACCCAATTCCAGCCCAGCGTTTTTGCAATAGAGCAAGTTTTTATGGCGAAAAATGCGGATTCAGCCTTGAAATTAGGGCAGGCGCGTGGTGTGGCCATTGTCGCGGCCTCTAACCAATCCATACCGGTATTTGAATATGCCGCCCGTCAGGTTAAACAGACCGTGGTCGGTACGGGTGCGGCTGAAAAAAGCCAGGTTCAGCACATGGTACGTTCGATGCTAAAATTGTCTGCCAATCCGCAGGCCGATGCCGCTGATGCTTTGGCGATTGCTATTACCCATTGTCATCTCAGCCAAAACCTGCTTCGGGTAGGTGATGCGCGGTTAAATTTAACGCGAGGTCGCCTGAAATAGTTTATGCTGGATATACGTCCAGCCTTTTTTGTGTTATAAGCTAGCGGAACGATTTATTTTATTTTCAGGGGGTAAACAGTGATAGGGCGTTTGAGAGGAACTGTGTTGGAAAAACAACCACCGTTGGTTTTATTGGAAACGCACGGTGTCGGTTATGAAGTTCATATGCCAATGACCTGTTTTTATGAACTGCCTGAAATTGGTCAGGAAGCTATCTTATTTACCCAATTTATTGTACGTGAAGATGCTCAGTTATTATACGGTTTTAATGATAAACAAGAACGGGCGCTTTTCCGTGAGCTGATTAAGGTCAATGGTGTTGGGCCTAAATTAGCGTTGGCAATCCTTTCGGGTATGTCTGCCCAGCAATTCGTTACAGCGATAGAGCAGGAAGCCATCACTTCACTGGTCAAATTACCAGGTGTTGGTAAAAAAACGGCTGAAAGATTAGTCGTAGAGATGAAGGATCGTTTTAAGGGGCTGAATGGCGATCTGTTTAGTCAAAATAGCGATATCAACTTGCCTGCGGCCACCAAACAAACGAATTCCGCTGCCGATATTGAGGCAGAAGCGGCAGCGGCTCTGGTTTCTTTGGGGTATAAACCACAGGAAGCCAGTCGGATGGTAAGTAAGATCGCTAAGTCGGGTGCAGATTGTGAAACCCTTATTCGAGAAGCGCTTCGTGCGGCTCTGTAATCACAGGAGTTAAGTGATGATTGAAGCTGACCGTCTGGTTTCAGCAGAGGTTCTGCAAGATGATGAAGCCATTGATCGTGCTATCCGGCCGAAATTCCTGTCTGAATATGTTGGGCAACCCCATGTTTGTGAGCAGATGGAAATTTTTATCCAGGCGGCACGTCAGCGTGGTGATGCATTGGATCACTTATTAATTTTTGGTCCCCCTGGGCTAGGTAAGACCACACTGGCAAATATTGTTGCAAATGAAATGGGAGTTAACCTGCGTACCACATCGGGCCCAGTATTGGAAAAGGCAGGGGATCTTGCCGCTATGCTCACTAATCTGGAACCCCATGATGTGCTGTTTATTGATGAAATCCACCGTTTATCGCCGGTTGTGGAAGAAATTCTTTATCCGGCAATGGAAGATTATCAACTGGATATTATGATTGGTGAAGGGCCAGCCGCCCGCTCCATCAAGATTGATCTCCCCCCGTTTACTTTGATTGGCGCGACTACACGTGCAGGCTCTTTAACTTCACCATTGCGTGATCGGTTCGGTATCGTACAGCGTCTTGAATTTTATAATGTTGATGATTTGCAGAGCATCGTTTCTCGCAGTGCACGTTATATGGGATTAGATATTTCAGATGATGGTGCAAGGCAAATCGCAATGCGTTCCCGTGGTACTCCCCGTATTACCAATCGATTATTGCGTCGTGTACGTGATTTTGCTCAGGTGAAAGGTGATGGCACGGTTGATAGTAATATTGCATCCCAGGCTCTGGATATGCTGAATGTCGATTCGGCCGGATTTGATTATCTTGATCGTAAATTGCTGATTGCCATTATTGATAAATTTATGGGTGGCCCCGTTGGCTTGGATAACTTGGCAGCGGCGATTGGTGAAGAACGAGAAACTATCGAAGATGTGCTGGAACCTTTCCTTATCCAGCAAGGATTTATTCAACGAACGCCACGCGGGCGTATTGCAACCAATCATGCTTATCGACATTTTGGATTGAGCAAGGAAGATATGTGACATCTTTCACCATGAAACAAAGGTTATAACTTAACTAAATTATAACCTTTGTGAGTTTTATTTGAGTTGCTGCTAAAAGGCAGTAAATTGAAAGGCGAAGGGGGATAAATATCAGCTTCTTGCTTTGCCTGTTAAACTCAATGCAAATAACACTGCCGAACAAAGTACAACGGAAGGCCCTGCTGGGGTGTTATAAAACGCCGATAACGTTAATCCGGCCGTAACAGAAAGCATACCGACAATAATGGCAAAAACTGCCATTTGTTCAGGTGTGCGGGAGAAACGACGGGAGGTAGCAGCAGGGATAATCAGCAGGGAGGTGATAATTAACGCCCCGACGAATTTCATTGCCAGCCCAATAGTTAATGCTGTCACTAACATCAGCAGGATACGCAGACGTTGAATTTTAATGCCATCGACAAAAGCCAAATCTTGGCTAACGGTCATTGATAGCAGGGCGCGCCATTGCCATGTCAGTAATCCAGTAACAATCGCGACACCGGTTGCAATCAGCCAGAGATCTTCATAAGTCACAGACAATAAATCGCCAAATAAATAAGCCATTAGATCGACCCTTACACTGGTCATAAAACTAACGACGACTAAACCCAGCGACAGGGCACTGTGAGCCAGAATGCCTAATAATGTATCAACTGCTAATTGTGGGCGTTTTTCCAGCCAAACTAAAAGAGTGGCCAGGATAAGTGTAACTGCAATAACCGCATAAAATGGATTGACATTCAGTAAGAAACCGAATGCAACACCAAGTAGTGATGCATGAGCCAGTGTATCGCCGAAATAGGACATTCTGCGCCAAACGACAAAAGAACCAAGAGGCCCTGCGGCAATTGCCAAAAAAACACCGGCGAGCCAGCCGGGAAGCAGTAATTCAATCATTGACCTGTTCTCCCACTATTTTTCAAAATAATTTTCCCTTTCAGATCATGATGATGATTGTGATGGTGGCGGTAGACGGCCAGTTGTTCTGCTCCATGATGCCCAAACATTGCGATAAACTCTGGGTGCATTGACACCACTTCTGGTGTACCAGAGCAGCAAATATGTTGATTAAGGCATAAAACTTCGTCTGTTTTCGCCATTACTAAATGCAGGTCATGAGATACCATAAGTACGGCGCAATTAAGCTCTGTCCTGATTTGATTGATTAAATCATACAGCGCCAGTTGACCATTGACATCAACGCCTTGTGTTGGTTCATCGAGGACCAAAAGCTGAGGATGGTTAAGCAGGGCTCTGGCGAGTAACACTCGCTGAGTTTCTCCACCAGACAGCTTTTGCATAGGTTGTTCCAGTAAATGAGCAGCCTTGACTCGATTTAATACCGGTATGATATCTGCTGGTTTCACATTGGGCCTTAGCATCATGAAACGCTTAACAGTCAAGGGCAGGGTGGGATCAAGGTTAAGTTTTTGCGGAACATAACCAATTCTCAACGCGGGACTCTGTTCGACAGTGCCCGAAGTGGGTTGGACTAAACCAAGAACGATGCGAACCAGAGTCGATTTTCCCGCACCGTTTGGGCCGATCAGCGTCAGGATTTTCCCTTGCTTGAGATTGAATGAAATATTGTTTAATACCTTGCGGTTACCAAATTCAACCGTAATGTTTTTTAGGGTAATCATAGTTGGCGAGTTAAAAGTGTATTGCAGAATCATTGAGATGTTATAATATAACATTACTCGATTTTCTGCATGGAATATTCATATTATGTTACACAACTCACAGAAATACGCGCATAAATTTTTTCATAAAATCGCATTAGCTGCTGTGTTAGCGGCAGGAATGAATTGCTCGGCGCAGGCAGATGTTGTTACATCCATTCGTCCATTGGGTTTTATTGCTGCTGCCATTGCTGATGGTGTGACAAATACTCAAGTACTTCTGCCTGATGGTGCTTCCCCACATGATTATGCGTTACGACCTTTGGATGTACGAAAAATTAATCAAGCCGATTTGGTTGTGTGGATTGGCCCAGATATGGAAACCTTTTTGGCGAAACCAATAGCTAAAATTGAACGGAATAAACAATTGTCACTGGCTGAATTATCTACCATTAAGCCATTATTATTGAAAAATAGTGAAGAATTGAAAGATAGTGAAGTTGGTAATGGTTCTGGCGCTGAATCATATCAGCATAAACACGAGGAAGATCATGAACACCATCATCACGGTGAATATAATATGCATATTTGGCTTTCTCCAGAGATTGCGGAAAAAGCCGCTCAGGCAATATATGATCAGCTTATTGAACAATATCCTCAACAAAAACAGCAATTAGAAGTAAACCTACGTAAATTCAATGGACAGCTTGCACAAACTGATAAGAATATTACTCATCTTTTAAAGCCCATAAAAAAGCAGGGTTATTTTGTTTTTCATGACGCATATGGCTATTTTGAAAAACATTACCAATTGGCTCCGCTAGGTGTTTTCACGGTTAATCCTGAAATACAACCTGGAGCGCAGAGATTACACAAAATACGAACACAATTGGTTGAGCAGAAAGCAAAGTGTATTTTTGCTGAACCACAATTCAGGCCAGCCGTTATTCATGCCGTAGCAAAAGGTACTGATGTACGTATTGGAATACTTGACCCTTTAGGAAGTGGTATCGCATTGGATAAAGATAGCTACATGAAATTTATAACTCAACTATCAAAACAATACGCGAGCTGCCTGAATTAGTACAATAAGGAATTTTATTAGTGCAGCAGATAGCTAAAACTATCGTTCTGGTATACAACAACCTGCCCAAACCACACAAGATCATGCTTGGATCTTTAACGCTAGTCACTCTGGCTATCGCAATATGGCGGCCTGTTGCTTACCATGAACGAGAAGAACGAACAGGTAGCATTATTCTCAGTACTCCCGATAGCGTTCCAGATGCAACGGATGATGTTGATGTTGCTGGGGATGCTGATGAACAACTCCCCAATGAAGGTATTGAGGATGATGATGGCAGTTCTGTTGATACAGCGGCCAATGTTCCGCACCAATATGTTGTCTCTAATGGTGATACCCTGAGTTCGATTTTAACTCAGTTCGGAATTGATTCTTCTGATGTTGCTTTATTAGCAAATCAATATAAGGTCTTGCGTAATTTAGGTATTGGTCAGTCATTATCGTGGACTACTGACGATAATGGAAATTTAAAAACGCTGACATGGGATATATCACGTCGTGAAACTCGCGTTTATACCCGAGAAGGGGATACATTTAACGAAAAGCAAGAGTTTCAGAAAGGAGAGTGGAAGAACAGTGTTATCACAGGTACAGTTGATGGTAGTTTTAATGGTAGTGCCCTGATTGCCGGACTAACAAGCAGTGAAGCCAGAGAAGTGACAAAAGCACTGCAATGGCAGATAGATTTCCGCAAATTACGTAAAGGTGATCGTTTTTCTGTGCTGATGTCCCGTGAAATGCTTGATGGAAAAAGTGAACAGAGCCAGTTATTGGGTGTTCGTTTACAAAGCGGTGGTAATGATTACTATGCTTTCAGGGCTGATGATGGACGTTTTTACGACAGTAATGCTTCCGGTCTTGAGCGTGGCTTCTTACGTTTCCCTACAACTAAACAATTCAGAGTATCTTCCTCTTTCAACCCACATCGCTTAAATCCGGTAACGGGCAGAATTACAGCGCACAAAGGAGTTGATTTTGCCATGCCAGTAGGAACTCCCGTTCTGGCAGTAGGTGATGGTGAAGTCGTTGTCGCCAAATTTGATGGTGCGGCCGGTAATTTCATCGCTATTCGGCATGGACGTCAATATACAACGCGATACATGCATTTGAGGAAAATATTGGTAAAACCAGGTCAGAAAGTGAAACGGGGTGAGCGTATTGCGCTATCTGGGAATACAGGGCGCTCAACTGGCCCACACTTGCACTTTGAATTCTGGGATAACCAGCGGCCGGTGAATCCGCTCACTGCGAAACTACCACGTTCTGGTGGTCTGAGTGGCAAAGAACGTACAGAATATGTAGCAATGGTTCAAGAGATTAAACCTCAGTTGTTGCTGGATTAAGTGCATCAACTTCCGATTATTGACAGATATAAAAGCGGATGATTACTATCATCCGCTTTTATATTATTTTTGTTGTAAACTTGTGCCTTGAAAGCAAATGTTGGGATCATCAGAGTTAGCTCATGAATAAAGAAAAAGATACAGATAGTAAATTGGGATATATCCCCAGGTTTCATCGAGCTTATTTACATCCCCGTTATTGGGGGCTTTGGGCTGGTGTCGGAATATTAGCAGGATTGTCTTATGTCCCTGTAAAATGGCGTGATCTATTTCTAGCCAAGATAGGTGTTTGGGTGGGCAGAAAGGCGAAAAGTGCTCGTCGCAGGGCAAAAATCAATTTAATTTACTGCTTTCCTGAACTAACGGAACAACAGCACGAAGAGCTGATTGATCGCATGTTTGCCACCGCACCTCAATCATTTGTTATGCTGGCGGAGATTTACCTCAGGGGAGCAAAATCGACACTTGAACGAACCCAATGGCATGGCGAAGACATTATTCAAACCTTAGAGACACAAGGCGTGAATGTGATTTTTATGGTTCCACATGGTTGGTCTATTGATATTCCCGCGATGTTATTGGCTGCGCGTGGCCAAAAAATATCAGCGATGTTTAACCATCAAAACAATCCTGTGGCTGATTACTTATGGAACAAAGTGCGTTGCCACTTTGGTGGTCGCTTGCATTCCCGTGATGCGGGAATCAAACCCTTTATCTCTACAGTGCGTGAAGGCTTTTGGGGATATTACTTGCCTGATCAGGATCATGGTGAAGAACATAGCGAATTTGTCGAATTTTTTGCCACTTATAAGGCTACACTGCCTGCACTTGGGCGCTTAATGAAAGTTTGCCGTGCGGCCATTGTTCCGTTATTTCCGGTTTATAATTGCCAAACCCATCAATTGGATATTTATATTCGTCCACCCATGAATGATCTTGCAGGACAGGATGATGCTTATATTGCTCGCCGGATGAATGAGGAACTGGAGGAGTTGGTTAAGCCGAATCCTGAACAATACACTTGGATTTTAAAATTGCTTAAGACACGGAAAGAAGGGGATATTGAACCTTATAAAAGAGAAGATCTTTAGGTATCCTTGTTTGTTCACTTAATGGACAAAGCGTGGCCTTATTGAGAACTTAAAAATAAGGGGCAGTATACTGCCCCTTATCATTTTTTATGAGTAATTGATTATTCTACTTCAAGTACGCGACAGGTATTGGTACTGCCAATAGTTCCCATCTGATCACCTTGGGTCACGAGTACCAAATCCCCAGAGATGAGATAGCCCTTATCGCGCAGGCGGTTCACTGCTTCATTTGCCGCAGCAATCCCATCAGTATGCGAGCTGCAATAAACAGGTGTAACTCCACGATAAAGGGCGGTACGGTTTAAGGTCGATTCATGGCGAGACATGGAGAAAATAGGCAGGCCAGAACTAATGCGAGACATCATGCGAGCTGTGCGGCCAGATTCAGTCATGGCAATAATTGCTTTGACACCTTTTAGATGGTTGGCTGCATACATAGTAGACATTGAAATCGCTTCTTCAATGCTGTCAAATGTAATATCCAGGCGATGTTTGGAAACATTGATACTTGGCATTTTTTCCGCGCCAAGACAGACCTGTGCCATGGCGGCAACGGTTTCCGCAGGATATTGACCTGCCGCTGTTTCAGCAGAGAGCATAACAGCATCAGTACCATCCAGTACCGCATTGGCAACATCCATGACTTCGGCACGCGTTGGCATTGGGTTGGTGATCATGGATTCCATCATTTGCGTGGCAGTAATCACGACACGATTCAGTTGGCGAGCACGGCGGATCAATTTTTTCTGTACACCAACCAGTTCAGGATCACCAATTTCAACACCGAGATCACCACGAGCGACCATAACAACATCTGATGCCAGAATAATTTCATCGATAACTTCGTCACTGCTAACCGCTTCTGCTCGCTCAACTTTTGCGACGATTTGGGTTTCACAGCCTGCATCTCGTGCGAGACGGCGCGCATAATTCAAGTCTTCACCTGAGCGAGGGAAAGAAACAGCAAGATAATCAACACCAATTTTGGCTGCTGTAATGATATCTTCCTTATCTTTTGCCGTCAGGGCTTCGGCTGATAACCCGCCACCTAATTTATTGATGCCCTTATTGTTGGAAAGTGGGCCTCCTACGGTCACTTCCGTGGAGACTTTCATTCCCTGAACATTCAGGACTTTCAATTGAACACGCCCATCATCTAATAGCAGGATATCACTAGCCATTACATCAGACGGCAAGCCCTTATAGTCAATACCGACTTTTTCTTTATCTCCTTCTCCCTTACCCAGATTGGCATCCAGCAGGAATTTATCCCCAACATTCAGGAATACTTTTCCTTCTTTAAAGGTGGATATGCGTATTTTGGGTCCTTGAAGATCACCGAGAATGGCAACATGACAACCTAAACGGGCAGCGATTTCACGCACTTTATTAGCACGTTGGATATGATCTTCCGCAGTGCCATGAGAGAAATTAAGGCGGACGACGTTGGCTCCCGCTTGGATAACTTTTTCTAGATTGTCGTCACGATCTGTAGCTGGGCCAAGTGTAGTGACGATTTTTGTTCTTCTGAGCCGTCTGGACATGTATTACTCCGTTGACCTATGAAGTATACCCTTTGTCTTTCAAATTCGAAATTCATCAGGTATATGAGTTTTCGATTACTGTAGGGTAATCATTTAATTTGTTGATTATTAACCTCATACTGCGAATATGCAGATGGGGAACAGTCTACATATGCTATCAGTCTGGAGAGTTGATAAATAGTGAACAAAAACACAGTCTATTTTCTGATTTATTCATGCTTATCAAACCGTGAATTGCGCAACGCTTCTTTGACCTTTTTCAAATTATCCCTAAATTTTGAGCCTCGGCGCAGTGTGAAACCAGTGGCCAATACATCAATGATGGTTAATTGGGCAATTCTTGAAACCATCGGCATATAAATATCGGTATCTTCGGGTACATCCAACAGAATGGGGAGGGTAGCTTCGTGTGCTAAAGGAGAGCTTGTTGAGGTGATGGCGATCACCGTTGCATCGTTCTCGCGAGCCAGTTTAGCAATTTCAACAAGGCTTTTCGTTCTTCCTGTATGGGAAATTAATACGACAACATCTCCTTCAGTACTGTTTATGCAGCTCATTCGTTGCATCACAATATCGTCAAAATAGGTCACTGGAATATTGAAGCGAAAAAATTTGTTCATGGCATCATGAGCCACAGCGGCTGATGCCCCTAAACCGAAAAAAGAGAGCTTTCTGGCTTGTGTCAGAAGATCGACAGCTCGGTTAATTGCTGTAATATCTAGGTTACTTTTGACCGTTTCTAGATTTGCCATTACCGATTCAAAGATTTTATTTGTATAAGAAGTGACGCTGTCACTTTCTTCCACATTGCGGTTCACATAAGGTGTACCATTGGCAAGACTCTGTGCCAGTTGCAATTTAAAGTCGGGAAATCCTTTGGTGTTGAGGCGACGACAAAAACGATTAACTGTCGGTTCACTTACATTCGCCATTTTAGCCAGAGTGGCAATGCTTGAATGGATGGCAGTCTGTGGCGAAGCAAGGATGACCTGCGCAACCTTTTTCTCTGACTTACTCAAAACATCAAGACTATTTTGGAGCCGTTCCAGTGTATTCATAAAGCGAAGTTCAACCTCGGTTTTAACGATTTCATTAACAGGAGAAATCTATATCATTTTCATGAAAATATACTACTTGTTATTGAAGGCTGGCAGTGGTAATAACCGGATAAATTAGGGTTTTTCATGAAAATATGACAAGTGTCTAACTTTCAACTTGGTAAGATTAACGCGATGCTCGACTTTCGAGGTGAGTTGAAATGACATAGCCACTCCTTTATAACTTTAAGTCGCCAAACTGAGAGAAATAAAGGAACAAGGGCTATGTCACAGCAAGATTTTATCATTTGGGTGTTTTGTTGGGTAGACGATAATTTAACAGCGTTACAGCAAGGCACACGATTGAGGAGCCGGGGGATCCCACCTAAGTTGAGTGATGCGGAAGTCATCGCGATGGAAGTGATTGGTGAATTCTTAGGATTTTCAACAGATAAAGGCATTTGGACGTATTTTTGTACCCACTGGCGCGCATGGTTTCCGGGGTTAGGTTCACGCGCTAACTTTGCCAAACAAGCCTCTAATCTTTGGGTTGTCAAACAAAAACTGCAAGAAAAGCTGGCGAGATTATTGGGCGCGTTCGACAAGCCGGTACATATTATCGACGGATTTCCGCTGTCCGTCTGTGGATTCAAAAGAGCAAAAGGCAGTGCCAACTTTAAAGGACAAGCCGATTATGGGTACTGCGCCGCCAAAAACGAAACTTACTACGGCTTTAAAGGGCATCTTATGATAGATGAAACCGGCGTGGTAACGGGGTTTACGCTGACACCCGCCAATGTCAGTGAGCGTGAAGCAACCTGGGATGTAATCGGCCCGATAAAAGGCTATTTGCTGGGTGATAAAGGGTATTTAGGTACTGAATTTAAACAAGAAATGAAAAAAGAAGGCATTGAAATGATAACCCCGGTGCGTGCCAATATGGATGACCCTGTCCCCAGAGAGACGAGAAAGCGCATTAATGCCAGGCGACGTTTAATTGAAACCGTCATTGGCCAACTCGCCGGGCAATTTGCTATCGAAAAGTGCTGGGCACGGGACTTGTGGCACTTGAGTAATCGAATAGCCAGAAAACTGCTTTCTCACACGTTGGGTATTTTTGCCAATTTTAAACAAGGAAAAAATCAACGCGACTGGCTCCAACAAGCCAAGGTTATAGGGTGTTAAAGTCGAGCATCGCGTTAAGATTACTTCTTAACCGTTGTAAATTTTCATTTGATAATTTCTATTTGGTATAAATTCTGCTCATATTGTTAGTGAATACGATAATGAATAATCAGTGTTTACTGCATATAACCAAAAGAGTACATTACCCACAGATTCTGTAAAAAAATTACAATATCCCGTAATTGAGGAGATGCAACATGGCGGTGACGTCTACAGCTCAGGCTTGTAATTTGGTAATTTTTGGGGCGAAAGGAGACTTAGCACGACGGAAATTAATGCCTTCCCTTTACCAGTTAGAAAAAGCGGGTTATATCCATCCTGATACCCGAATTATCGGAGTCGGTCGAGCTGACTGGGATAAAGAAGCCTATACCAAAGTTGTTGAAGAAGCATTGGTTACATTTATGTCCGAAAAATTAGATTCAGAATTGTGGAAGAAACTCAGTTCACGCCTGGAATTTTGTAATTTGGACGTAAATGAAACAGGACATTTTACCGAATTGGCAAAAGTCCTGAATAAAGATGGTTTACCCGCTATTCACTATTTTGCTATGCCACCAAGTACATTTGGGGCAGTATGCCATGGATTAGGTGCTGCGGGACTGAATACGGAACCCAACCGTGTTGTGATGGAAAAACCACTGGGAACAGATCTTGCCTCTTCCAGGGCAATTAATGATGAAGTTGCAAAGTATTTCAATGAAAGGCAAATATACCGAATTGATCATTACTTGGGAAAAGAAACAGTATTGAATTTGTTAGCGCTGCGTTTTGCCAACTCACTTTTTGTCAATAATTGGGATCATCGCACGATCGATCATGTGCAAATCACTGTTGCTGAGGAAGTAGGTATTGAAGGGCGATGGGGATACTTCGATCAGGCAGGGCAGATGCGTGACATGATCCAGAATCATCTTTTGCAAATTCTGACTATGATTGCCATGTCACCACCGGCTGATCTGACCGCAGATCGCATCCGCGATGAAAAAGTAAAAGTGTTGCGTTCACTGCGTCGGATTGATCAGACTAACATCAGGGAAAAAACCGTTCGCGGGCAATATACTACAGGTTTTGTGCATGGTAAGAAAGTTCCTGGTTATCTGGAAGAAGAGGGAGCGAATAAAGCCAGTAAAACGGAAACTTTTGTATCGATTCGTGTCGATATTGATGACTGGCGCTGGTCTGGTGTGCCTTTCTATCTGAGAACCGGAAAGCGATTGCCAGCTAAGTGTTCTGAAGTTGTCGTCTATTTCAAAGAGCCTTCTTTGAATCTGTTTGCTGAATCCTACCAGCAATTGCCGCAAAACAAATTGACAATCCGCTTGCAGCCAGATGAAGGTATTGATATTGAAGTGCTGAATAAAGCGCCAGGACTGGAACATAAACACCGTTTGCAAACGACCAAACTGGATCTGAGTTTCTCTGAAACATTTAATCAGACGCATCTTGCTGATGCTTATGAAAGGTTATTATTGGAGGCGATGCGCGGCATTCAGGCATTGTTTGTCCGTCGTGATGAAGTGGAAGAAGCCTGGAAATGGGTGGATTCCGTTATGGATGCATGGGCGGCGGATAATGAACCACCGAAACCTTATCAAGCGGGTACTTGGGGACCGGTGGCTTCTATCGCTATGATCACCCGCGATGGCCGTTCATGGAATGAGTTTGAATAATCTGCGTGTTATTTAGCTCATATTAAGCGAATTATTGATAAAACATCAGCCGAAGCTAATATTCGGCTGATGTTCAGCTAATTGACAAATTTAACAATCTGGTACGTAAAGTCGAAAACAGAATAAATTTAAAGGAACTATAATATAATGTTATCCCGTTAAAGTGTCACCTGCGGGAATTAAACCTACCTGCCGATATAACCGGTGTTTTTCAACGATTCCACCTTCCTTGAGCAGCAGAAATATCCATACATTATTTATATACACTACGAAAACATTTCGCGTTCGCGCCACAGTCTTTATCTGCCTCCTTCATGCAGTAATATTTACACCAGCTAAATAACTTTTCATAATTATGAAAAGTTATTTAGTGGAGTTTAATTAACCAAATATAAATCATTGTCTTTTATTAAATCATTGCTTTTTATTGTGAGCTATGATAGAAATACGCCATTCACTTACTAATATGAGGGTTCGTAGTATATCATGCGATAGTTATACGGTTGTCGTGTGATGAAAGAATAAAACATCATGAATAGCGCCAAAAGCGTCAACATTCAACATAGTAATAAAATCCAACGTTGTACTCATGTTTTTTTCCTCTCAACTATCTTATCTAGTGAGCACTATTGGTGCGGCGCCCTTTAGGGTCTTCTCCTGTTAACCGGTTCTTCACCGGCAATTTTCATTCGCCAAAATATTTCGCTAAAAATTCAGTTTGATTCTGATATTGCGTCATTGCAGTTGTAGCCGACTTTGTTGGCATTTATAGCTTGATATCTTGGCATGCTTATCAGTATGTTCAGGAGAGAAAAAATGATTTATTGGGTGTTTCTTATATTGGCAATTATGACAGAAGTGATTGGTACTCTGTCAATGAAACAGGCCAGCGTTTCGGGCGATTTTACAGGCATGATCGTGATGTACACCATGATCACCGCTTCTTATATTTTACTGGCAGTTGCTGTGAAAAAAGTGGCATTGGGCGTGGCTTATGCACTGTGGGAAGGTATTGGGATCTTGTTTATTACCACTTTTAGTGTGGTGTGGTTCAACGAATCACTGTCATTGATGAAAATTAGTGGATTAGCATTGTTGATAGCCGGAATTGCTTTGATCAAAATGGGAGAGAAAAAGAACCAAGGCCAAGCTTCAAACAATACAACAAAAAACCATGCAGTTAAAAATAATCCATCAAGAGCATTAAATAATGTTTCGAATAAACAAATCAGGGAGGCATGATATGCTAACTCAATTTGAATGGTGGCATGGGGCGTTTCTGGTTCTGGCTGTTGTTTTGGAAATTGCGGCAAATATTTTATTAAAACTATCTAATGGCTTTCAGCGCCTTTGGATCGGTATTTTATCTCTGGTTGCTGTTTTAGGCGCATTTAGTGCGTTGGCGCAGGCAGTGAAAGGAATAGAACTTTCCGTTGCTTATGCCTTATGGGGTGCATTCGGTATTATTGCTACAGTGGCGGCTGGCTGGATAATGTTTAATCAACGACTGAATTTTAAGGGATGGAGTGGTATTTTGCTGCTATTAATTGGCATGGTTATTATTAAAATGGCTTAATTTTTTACTCTCCATTCCTTAAATTTCATTTGGTAAATTCATCTCTAAACATGGTATTGAATGAGCAATAGCTTCATTCAATACCATGTTTGTTTGACAAGTGCAGATTATAAAGCGGCGATAATTTTGATTTCTACTTTATACTTAGGATCCATCAATGCCGCTTGAACAGTACAACGGACTGGAGCACTTCCAGCAACAACCCATGCATCCCAGGCAGTGTTCATACCTGCAAAATCGGCCTTGTCCGCCAGAAAAATTGTAGCGTCCAAGATCTTGCTCTTATCTGAACCAAGACGGTGTAGCAGGGTATCAATGGCTGCCAGAGTATTGGCGGTTTGCTCTGTAATATCACCATCCAGTTGTTCTGGTACGCTGGTATAATAGATAGTGCCATTGTGAACGACCGCTTCTGACCAACGGGTATCTGGATCAATGCGTTTAATAGTCATTAAATCTCCTGTTAATTTATCCAGTTTTTTGCTGAATTGGGTAGTTATTACAACTTAGTATTGGCATAATTCTGCCACATTTTTTATTAAAAGAGACTGTTTGTGTCAGACGATTTTGCAAAAAATGGCATATTAGCCAAAGCCATACAGGGTTTCAAACCACGCGATGCCCAGCGGGAAATGTCCTCGGCTATTACAGTTGCGATTAAAAAACAGCAACAATTGGTCGTGGAAGCAGGAACGGGAACGGGTAAAACATTTGCTTATCTGGTACCTGCTTTGCGTTCCGGCAAAAAAGTGATTATTTCTACTGGTTCTAAGGCATTGCAAGATCAGCTCTACAATCGAGATCTACCCACTATTGTTGAGGCGTTAGGTTTTACAGGTAATCTTGCGCTATTAAAAGGGCGCTCAAATTATTTATGCCTTGAACGTCTTGAGCAGCAGTCAATCGGCAATTCCCAGATGGAAGCTGAAATCCTGACGGAAGTCATTAAATTGAAGCATTGGTCAGACCATACAAAAGAGGGGGATATCAGCACTTGTCATCAAGTGGCGGAAGATAGCGCTGTTTGGCCATTGATCACGAGTACTAATGACAATTGTCTTGGCAGTGATTGCCCACGTTATCAGGAATGTTTCGTTCTGAAAGCCCGTCGAAAAGCTATGGAAGCCGATGTGGTGATTGTTAACCATCACCTATTTATGGCCGATATGGTAGTTAAGGATACCGGATTTGGTGAATTAATCCCGCAAGCTGATGTAGTGATTTTCGATGAGGCTCACCAGATCCCTGATATTGCCAGCCAATATTTTGGTCAGCAATTAAGTAGCCGTCAATTGATGGATTTATCGCGGGATATCATCATGGCTTACCGTACTGAAGTGCGGGATCAGGCACAATTGCAAAAAAGTGCAGATCGTCTCAGTCAAAGTGCACAAGATTTTCGTTTGTCATTAGGTGAAAACAGCTATCGAGGTAATCTTCGTGAAGCCTTGCAACAGCCGCAAGTTCAGCGTTCACTAGTGCGGTTGGATGATGCCCTTGAGCTTTGTTATGACGTGATGAAACTCTCTTTGGGGCGTTCAGCCATGTTAGATGCGGCTTTTGAACGGGCAACGGTTTACCGCAATCGCCTTAAGCGTCTGATTGATGTCAGCATCCCCAATTACAGCTATTGGTTCGAAAGTTATGGGCGGCATTTTTTGCTGGCACTAACACCGTTATCTGTCGCCGACAAATTCAGTGAGATGATCTGTGAACAATCGGGTAGCTGGATTTTTACATCGGCAACATTGTCGGTCAATGAACAGTTAAATCATTTCACTGAACGTTTAGGGTTGAAACAAGCCCAAACATTACTCCTGCCAAGTCCATTTGATTATCAACGTCAAATGTTATTATGTGTTCCGCGTCATTTACCATCACCTAACCAAAATGGCGGTGCAAAATGGCTGGCTCGTATGTTGAAGCCTTTGATTGAAAGCAATAAAGGGCGTTGTTTTTTTCTCTGTACTTCTCACCAAATGATGCGCAGTTTGGCAGAAGAGTTTCGTGCCAGTATGACATTACCGGTCTTGGTGCAGGGTGAAACAAGTAAGACACAATTGCTGGCACAATTTATCTCTGCGGGTAATGCATTGCTGGTGGCAACCGGTAGCTTTTGGGAAGGAGTGGATGTTCGAGGTGATGCATTATCCTGTGTTATTATTGATAAATTGCCATTTACTGCACCGGATGATCCCTTGCTTAAGGCACGCATCGAGGATTGCCAACTTAAAGGTGGGGATGCTTTTCTCGAAGTCCAGCTTCCCGATGCCGTGATTGATTTGAAGCAAGGTGTAGGTCGCCTGATCCGTGATATCGACGACTATGGCGTTGTGGTTATCTGTGATAATCGATTAGTATTGCGTCCATACGGTGAGGTTTTTCTAAATAGCTTGCCGCCCGCTTCCCGTACCCGTGATTTATCAAAAGCAATTGCGTTTCTGAACTCACGCCCACCGCGCTCTGGGTAATAAAATGTCGGGGCGATGATGTTGGGGCTATGGTAGTATAGCTCTTTGTTTTGAACCCTATATCTTGCCGGAGTTAAGGCATGTCCACGCGAATTTTAGCTATTGATACTGCAACTGAAGCCTGTTCTGTTGCGCTTTGGAATGAAGGTGCTATTGAGGCACAATTTGAAATTTCCCCACGAGAGCATACCCAACGTATTTTACCAATGATTCAAGCGGTTTTATCAAAGGATGGTGTGAGTCTGCAACAATTAGATGCGTTAGCGTTTGGTCGTGGACCAGGCAGTTTTACCGGTGTACGGATTGGTATTGGCATCGCCCAAGGGTTGGCATTGGGTGCTGAATTGCCGATGATAGGAGTTTCTTCCCTGAAAACAATGGCGCAAGGGGCTTTTCGTCTAAAAGGAGCAACAAACGTTTTGGTTGCTATTGATGCGCGGATGGGGGAAGTTTATTGGGGACAATATACCCGTAATTCACAAGGTGAATGGCTGGGCGATGAAACGGAAGCGGTTTTGAAACCTGAACAAGTGCAAGAGATTATGAGCTCCTTGTCAGGCGAATGGGTAATTGCTGGAACAGGATGGGAAGCTTATCCTCAATTATTAGACAGCCAGTTAGCTCTGACAGCAAGTGACATTACTTTACCCCATGCGGAAGACATGCTGCCTCTGGCAATCCAGATGTGGGAAGCAGGGGAAGCGATAGCAGTTGAATATGCTGAACCCGTTTACTTACGCAATGAAGTGACATGGAAAAAATTGCCGGGTCGTTAAGGCGCTTCTGTCTGGTGTAATAAAATTCATGTAACTTGTGGTAAAAAGCGATGTCCATGAGTATAAAGGACTAGAGTATGGCTAACCAGATTGATGGTTAGCCTAATAAGATTTTTCTGCGTTGGAGGCGTTATGCTTAACGGAACACACTATCGAAGCATACTGCAAGCGATGACACTATTGGGATCCCTGATACTTGCGGGCTGTGTGTCAGTTCCTGATGTTATTAAAGGAACAACTAAAGCACCGGTGGAAAATCTGCTTTCTGTCAAAAATATGCCAGAGTTATATATTGGTCATGAAGGTAGATTTGGTGGCAAAGTACTTAGTGTCTTGAATGAAAAAAACCAGACTCGATTAGAAATATCCGCCATGCCACTGGCAAGCAATGCAGCCCCACGTTTGGATGCACCATCTTTGGGACGCGTTTATGCTTACGTGAATACTTTTTTAGAACCCAGTGACTTTAAAGATCATTATGTGACTGTTGTCGGTTTGATTACTGGTCTTAAAAAAGGGAAGGTAGGCAATAGCCCATATAATTATATTGTGATGAACGCTACGGGAGTGAAACGTTGGTATGAATCTCACAGAATGTTTTTTTCTCCTGCTGTAGGAATTGATCCGTGGAGCTATTATGGCAATCCTTATGATCCATTTTGGCGCGGTTATTCGCCATTTCAATCTGTATCAGTTGAAACAATTTTAACTGAATAAACTTCCCGCCGTTTTGTAATATTAATTTATAATAAATATTATTTAACTTAAATGAGTTTATTATAACTATTTGGAATAACGATAAGACATTAAGCCAAAAATTAGTAAACCAGTGTATAATTAGCGAATTATAAATCCAAGTGCTAATAATTTAACTAATTATTTGATAAATAATAAAAAATACATAGGCGGCAAAAGCTGCCTTATTTTTTGGCAGTAATTGATAGGATTAAATTAGTGATGTGTATCGCCAACCTGAACATTGTTGCTTTGCAAACTGGTACGCTGAGTTAATAATTTGTTAAATGTACAAGTCGGTTTTTTTATGGTCAGTGGTTACATCGCAATTAGATTTCAGGAGTATTCAACTTGGAAAAAGTTTGGCTAAAACATTATCCGGCAGATGTTCCGGCAGAAATCGATCCCGACCGTTATTCGTCGCTGATTGAAATGTTTGAAAATGCTGTAGTGCGTTATGCCGATCAGGTCGCATTTATCAATATGGGCGAGGTAATGACTTTCCGTAAATTGGAAGAGCGTAGCCGTGCCTTTGCTGCCTACTTACAGAATGGCCTGGGGCTGAAACAAGGGGATCGTGTGGCATTGATGATGCCCAATTTACTGCAATACCCCGTGGCACTATTTGGTATTCTGCGTGCAGGTATGGTGGTTGTAAATGTGAATCCGCTCTACACCCCGCGTGAATTGGAACACCAGCTTAATGACAGTGGCACATCTGCCATTGTTATCGTTTCTAACTTTGCACATACCCTAGAAAAGATTGTCTTTAATACGCAAATCAAGAACGTTATTTTAACACGCATGGGTGACCAACTTTCACGACCGAAAGGGACTCTTGTTGATTTCGTCGTTAAATACGTTAAGCGGCTCGTGCCTAAATATCACTTACCGGATGCCATTTCGTTTCGTAGTGCGATCCATAAAGGCTACCGTATGCAGTATGTCAAACCGGATGTGAAAAACGAGGATTTGGCTTTTCTGCAATATACGGGAGGCACTACAGGGGTTGCGAAGGGGGCAATGCTGACTCATCGTAATATGTTGGCAAACCTCGAACAGGCCAGAGCTTGTTATTCCCCGTTATTGAAACCTGGGCAAGAATTAGTGGTAACTGCATTGCCGTTGTACCATATCTTTGCTTTGACGATAAATTGCCTGTTCTTTATTGAATTGGGCGGACAAAATTTGTTGATTACCAACCCTCGCGATGTAAACGGCACGGTCAAGGAACTATCGCGTTATCGTTTCACGGCACTATCGGGGGTTAACACGTTATTCAATGCCTGGTTGAATAATTCTGAATTCCAGAAGATTAATTTCTCCTCATTACGTTTATCTGTTGGTGGCGGCATGGCCGTACAACGAGTGGTAGCTGAAAAGTGGCAAAACCTGACAGGTCGTCATCTACTGGAAGGTTATGGATTGACGGAATGTTCTCCTTTGGTTTCAGCTAATCCACACAATTTAACTTCTTATAGTGGCAGTATTGGGTTTCCTGTTGCGTCAACAGACATCAAGTTGGTCGGGGATGATGGTAATGAAGTTTCACCGGGCGAAGTAGGTGAAATGTGGGTGCGTGGACCACAGGTAATGAAAGGTTACTGGAATCGCCTTGATGCGACGGATGAGGTGTTGAAAGATGGCTGGTTGGCAACTGGCGATATTGCCAGCGTAGATGAAAAAGGTTTTTTCCGCATTGTGGATCGGAAAAAAGACATGATTCTGGTTTCCGGGTTTAATGTCTATCCAAATGAAATCGAAGATATCGTTTCTTCCCACCCTAAAGTGTTAGAGTCCGCAGTAGTGGGTGTTCCGAGTGAAAACTCAGGAGAAATTGTCAAAGTATTTGTGGTACGCAAAGATCCCAGTTTGACTGAGGATGAACTTAAAATGCATTGCCGTCGTTACCTGACAGGGTATAAAGTGCCGAAGATCGTTGAATTCCGTGATGAGTTACCAAAATCTAATGTAGGTAAAATTCTTCGTAGAGAACTTCGCAATGAAGAATTGGCAAAAGCGGATAATGCTGCTACACATTGATCATGGTTATTGCTATACCCCATTGCACAATAACGCCGGTCTTTACCGGCGTTATTGTGCACGTCGTATGAATAGATAAGAGAATGATGTTTTGAATTATCAGTTGATTACCACCGATGCCCAATTGCAGTCAATTTGTGAGCAGGTAAAAAAACAAGCAAAAATTGCACTAGATACTGAATTTGTACGTATACGGACGTATTATCCCCAATTAGGTTTGATACAACTGTTTGATGGTGAACAGCTTTCTCTGATTGATCCCCTCGAAATTTCGCAATGGCAGCCCTTTAGGGAGTTATTGACTGATCCTAACGTATTAAAATTTATCCACGCAGGTAGTGAAGATTTAGAGGTTTTTAGTAATAGTTTCCAGTGTTTGCCTGAACCCATGATTGATACTCAGGTACTGGCTGCATTTATTGGTCATCCTATGTCTTGTGGATTTGCGGCATTGGTTGCTGAATATCTGCATATCGAATTGGATAAGAGTGAATCCCGCACTGATTGGCTGGCGAGGCCACTGAGCGAAAAGCAGTGTCAATATGCTGCGGCAGATGTTTATTATTTATTACCCCTCGCCGATATCTTGATGGAAAAAGCAGAACAGGCGGGATATCTGGATGCGGCAAAAGATGAAAGTAATCTGATCGCCCAACGCCGTAAAGAAGTGTTAATGCCGGAATATGCCTATAAGAGTATTGGTAACGCATGGCAATTGCGTCCAAGGCAATTGGCCTGTTTGAAAAAACTGGCTGCATGGCGTTTAAATCAAGCTCGTGAGCGTGATTTGGCAGTCAATTTTGTGATTCGAGAAGAAAATTTATGGCAGGTGGCCCGTTATATGCCAACTTCTTTGGCAGAATTGGACGCTTTGGGATTGAGTGGGCAAGAAATTCGTTGCCATGGTCGTCGATTGTTGGCGATGGTTGCGGAGAGTAGAAATATTCCAGAAGAAGAATGTCCAACTCAAATTGTGAATTTGGTTGATTATCCTGGTTATCGTAAGGCGTTTAAAGAAATTAAATCTTTGGTCACTCAGGTGGGGGAATCCCATCATTTCAGTGCCGAATTACTGGCTTCCCGCCGTCAAATTAATCAATTACTTTGTTGGCATTGGAAATTGAAATTATCGGAGTATCAACCTGAGTTAATCAGAGGTTGGCGAGGCAAGTTGCTGGCTGAACCTATTGCTGAAATATTGGCAAATTATTCGGAGTAGTAACGTTAATTTAATAAAAACCATCGTCTTTATTTAAGAGATGTCAATTTCATTCCCTGCCTGATATATAGGCAGGGAGAATTGCCTTTATTTCCTACCTATTATTTAAAGAGGAAATGTTTTTGCAAAAATCATCGCTTTAAATTAAATAGCGTCGTTTGATACTGCTATTTTGACGATTCCTCAGCCTCAGGTAATGTTACATTAAGTTCCAATACAGAGATGTCATCATTTTTTTGCTCAAATTGTACAGAAAGCATGTCTGGATCGATTTGTACATACTTACAAATTACAGCCAGAATATCCCGTTTCATATCGGGCAAATAGGCAGGCTCAGAGTCACCACGGCGCCGCTCGGCCACGATGATTTGTAGCCGTTCCTTGGCAATATTGGCTGTCGGTTTTTTTCTCGACAGAAAGAAATCTAACAAAGCCATGCGTTACCCCCCAAACAGGCGTTTTAAAAAGCTCTTTTTTTCTTCTTCGATGAAACGGAAAGGCCGTTCTTCACCAAGTAAACGTAAAACAGTATCTTCGTATGCTTTACCCGCGTCAGAGTCTTTGTCCAAAATGACGGGCTCTCCTTGGTTGGATGAACGGAGAACAGACTGGTCTTCTGGGATGACACCGAGCAAAGGAATGCACAGAATTTCCAGTACATCTTCCATACTCAGCATGTCGCCGCGGTTCACACGCCCTGGATTATAGCGAGTTAGCAGAAGGTGCTCTTTGATAGGTTCGTCACCTTGTTCTGCACGGCGTGATTTGGATGCCAAAATACCTAAAATACGATCAGAGTCACGGACAGAAGAAACTTCCGGGTTTGTTGTAATAATTGCTTCATCGGCAAAGTAGAGCGCCATCAATGCACCACTTTCAATGCCAGCAGGTGAATCACAGACAATGAAGTCAAATCCCTGTTGATCCAATTCGTTCAAAATCTTCTCAACACCATCTCTGGTGAGAGCTTCCTTATCACGGGTTTGGGAAGCGGGCAGAATATATAGATTATCTGTGCGCTTATCTTTGATAAGCGCTTGATTCAAGCTGGCGTCACCTTGAATGACGTTCACGAAGTCAAAAACCACGCGGCGTTCACAGCCCATAATTAGGTCGAGGTTCCGTAAACCGATATCAAAATCGATAACGGCGGTTTTTTTTCCTCTTTGGGCGAGACCGGTAGCAATGGCCGCGCTTGAAGTGGTTTTGCCAACGCCACCTTTACCAGATGTAACAACAATAATGCGTGCCATGAAGCGATTCCTTGTTATAAGGGCTAGACTAAAGTTTCAATAGTTAATTCATTGTTCACCAGGCGTAATTTTGCTGCCTTGCCAACAAAATTTTCTGGAATTTTTTCGCTGAGCCAATATTGCCCTGCAATAGAGGTAAGCTCAGCGTTTAAATGGGTGCAGAAAATCTGGCTTTCTTGATCACCAGATGCGCCTGCCAATACGCGTCCACGCAGCACACCATATATATGAATATTTCCATCAGCGATTAATTCTGCACCAGCGCTCACATTATTTGTCACAATTAGATCACTATTTGGTGCATAAATTCTTTGTCCTGAACGAACAGGTGTATTAATTATACGAGTTTTTTTGAAAATAGGTTCAGCCGGTTTATTTTCTTGAGTAAGAACTTTCTGACTTTTACCTTCTTTCAATAAAGGAAGTTCAGATTTTAGAACAATTTCTCGTTGCTTTTCGTTTTGACAACCGCTGATACCAACGATGCGCAACCCAACTGACTCAACGGCTTGGTGGAGTGCGAGGAGATCTGCATCAACAGGGAGAGCGGATATATTGATAACAACGGGAGCATTTTTCAGGAATTCGGGCGCTTGCTCCATTTTTTCCTGCATAGCTTTATGAATAACTTCCGGCTGGCCATCGTATAAATGAACGACCGAAAGCGTAAAATTACTGCCTTTTAGCTCAATTGGCGACTGTGACATCGATATTCTGACTCAGCAATGTTAAGTTTCCTAAGGTAGTTTACACAAACATTTTCCTAAACCAGCCTTTGGGAGACGATATTCTTAAATATAATAAGCATGTTATAGTTAGTGAATTATTCAAGCAAGTCACAGCGTTAATTTAAAAGAGTTTATAACAATGATTTGTGTAATCTACAGAAGCCCAAAACGTGACCAAACATATCTGTATATTGAAAAAAGAGGAGATTTTTCGCGCGTTCCTGAAGATTTGTTAAGAACATTTGGTGAACCTCAATATTCAATGATGATTTCATTATCTGAAAGAAAAAAACTGGCTAATGCTGATATTGAAAAAGTAAAAACCGCGTTGAATGAGCAAGGTTTTTACCTGCAAGTACCACCTCCCGTGGAAAGTTTGCTCAATGAATATCTGGTATCAAATAAGCCACTTAAGCAATAAAAATCGCTGGCAACTGCCTGATCCTGAATTGAGGAGGAGCCGATTTATGAAATTAATCACTGGGCTAACTTTATTGACAACAGCTCTGCTGGCAGGGTGCAGTACATCAAATGGTAAACAATTGTACAATCCATCGGTGTTGACTCCACGCTCCCAAACTGAGGCCAGAGCATTAGAGCAAGATTTTCCATTGAACGCCCGTGAGCCATCACAGTTTTCCGCTTATGTGGTTTTGCTGAAACAGCAAGCGAGAGAGCAAGGGATCAGTGAAAAAACATTGGATCGGGCATTTGCCAATATCCATTTTATTCCGCGCGTCATTAAAGCCGATCGTAACCAGCCAGAAAAAAAAGTGACTCTGGATGATTACCTGAACCGCGTCTTGCCAGCCTGGAAGATTGGACAGGGTGTTAAGGCATATGAAGATAATAAGCTCCAGTTAGCAAGGATCAGCCGCAAATACGGTGTACCCAAAGCCTATATTGTTGCTTTGTGGGGCTTAGAAAGCGGTTTTGGTAAATTTCAGGGAAAAGAAGATGTCATTTCGGCTTTATCTACGATGGCCTTTGAAGGGCGCCGAGAAGTATTTTTTATCAAACAGTTACTGGCAGCGTTAGAAATAATTGAAAATCAATATATTGATGAAGATCAGGCGCTAAAAGGTTCCTGGGCGGGGGCAATGGGGCAAAATCAATTTATGCCAACCTCTTACTTAACATATGGTGCTGATGGCGATGGTGATGGAAAAATTGATATTTGGCACAATAAAGAAGATGTTTTTGCCTCGACTGCTAATTATCTGCATAAGGAAGGGTGGAGACAGGGCTTACCTTGGGGGTATGCCATTTCGTTACCTATAGGCTTTGATATCGCCTTAGAAGGCATTAAACCCGAACAGGGGAAAACCATTGCCGAATGGCAGGCATTGGGGATTTCATCTCCACATTTTGCTAAGTTGCCTGCAAATACTAAAGGTTGGATTGTCATCCCTGATGATTCAGCCCAACGGGCATTTTGGGTGACACAAAATTTCCGCACTATCATGCACTGGAATCGTTCTTATTATTTTGCTCTCAGTGTTGGTATGATGGCGGATGGTATTATGCAACGTACTCATTTTCTCACTCGCTGAAAATCAGATCCTGAAAACAAGATAAAGGAACAATGTTATGTACCAGCATCAGGATTGGCAGGGTGTATTGTTGGATTTTCCTGCTAATAAGGTTGTTTGTGTCGGCAGTAATTACGACAAACATATGAAAGAGATGGGCTCCCAATCCACAGAAGAGCCGGTGATATTCATCAAACCTGAAACAGCGTTGTGTGATCTACGTCAGCCTGTTTTTATCCCACGGGAATTAGGAGCCGTGCACCATGAAATAGAATTGGCTGTTTTGATTGGTTCGACACTTAAGAATACCAATGAAGAGCGAGTCAGTCAGGCGATTGCAGGCTTTGCAGTTGCGCTGGATTTGACATTACGTGATTTGCAGCGTGAATTTAAACAATCGGGGCAACCGTGGGAAAAAAGTAAGGCATTTGATAGGTCGTGCCCGATATCGGGGTTTATTCCTGTCAATGCTTTTGGTGATCCACAAAATGCCGAACTTTCTTTGACCGTAAATGGCGAATTGCGCCAAAACGGCAATACGAGTGACATGCGTACGCCTATTATCCCGTTGATTAGCTACATGTCGCGTTTTTTTACCTTACGTCCGGGCGATATTATCTTGACGGGAACGCCTGAAGGCGTAGGGCCATTGCAATCTGGTGATGTGTTAGATGTTTCTCTCAATGAGCACGTTTTGACAACCAGAGTGATTTAACTACGAGGAATGACAGAAATTATGTCTCAACCTTTCTGGCAGGTGAAAACCTTAGAACAAATGACAGATCAAGAGTGGGAAGCACTATGTGATGGTTGCGGTCAGTGCTGCCTGCATAAGTTGATGGATGAGGATACGGATGAAATTTATTTCACCAATGTTGCTTGCAATCAACTGAATATTAAAACCTGCCAGTGCAAGAATTATGAAGATCGTTTCAGATACGAGCCTGACTGTATCAAATTGACCCGTGAGAATATGAACACCTTTGAATGGCTGCCAAAGACGTGTGCTTATCGTCTGATTGGTGAGGGGCAAAGACTCCTTCCGTGGCACCCATTGGTCAGTGGTTCAAAATCGGCCATGCATGCGGAGCGTATTTCTGTCAGGCATATTGCTGTGCGTGAAGTGGATGTGGTGGATTGGGAAGAACATATCCTTAATAAACCCATGTAATTATCTTTTGTTTGATATAAAAGGGATTTTATATCATGCATTAGATGCTTGGAGTATGGCATATGTGGGAAAATCCATTAAATGCAATATGTGAATCCAAGAACAATGATCAGTATTATATATTCAACACCTATTATAAAGAATTTTTGTATGCCAGTATTTTTATTGAGGATAACAGAAGAACCGTGTTTACCTGGATTAACGGTGTGCCAACGAGAGAAAGCGTCTGGACTATAAATGTTACCTCTATGAAAGCAGTCTTTCATATGAAGAGAACAAAAAACTTGTCCCGTGTTGGGCTCCGGGTAATCAAGTGGCAAATGAATTTTGAAAACAATGCAGGCAATTAATTTTATCATAAAAGACTCACGAACAGGATACCTTGTGTTTTCTGTTCGCGAGATTTGTAGCATGGTATTTTGGTTAAAAGAATTACCCAGTTAATATTGAGTAATCATAACCGTAGAAGCGGTTGTGAGTGATTATTGAAAATTATTCAACAAGATTTGGACAAGCCTGTCCAGAAACTAATTGCTGAATATTTTGCAAAGTTGTTTCACTGATACTGGTTAAGGCTTCTTCGGTTAAGAATGCCTGATGGCCGGTGAATAGCACATTATGGCAAGAAGATAAGCGGCGGAAGATATCGTCTTGAATAACGTCATTTGATTTATCTTCAAAGAATAAATCTCTTTCATTTTCATAGACATCCATACCCAATGCGCCAATTTTTTGTTGTTTCAGTGCATTAATAGCAGCCACAGAATCAATTAAGGCACCTCGGCTGGTATTGACAATCATCACGCCATTTTTCATTTTGTTGAACGCTGTTTCATCCAATAAATGGTGGTTTTCCGGTGTCATGGGGCAATGCAGGGAGATTACATCCGATTTCGCATATAAAGTATCCAAATCCACATATTCCACACCCATATTTAAGGCCTCAGGATTGGGATAGGGGTCATGTGCCAGTAAACGCATACCAAAGCCTTTCAAAATTCGCAAAGTAGCAATACCGATTTTTCCTGTTCCGATAATGCCGGCAGTGCGTTTATACATGTTAAAACCAGTTAACCCTTCCAGGGAAAAATTGGCATCGCGGGTACGCTGGTAGGCGCGGTGGATACGTCGATTAAGACATAACATTAATCCAACCGTATGTTCGGCAACGGATTCAGGAGAATAAGCCGGTACTCTAACAACCTGGATACCTAATTCCTGCGCTGCATCCAGATCGACATTGTTAAATCCGGCGCAGCGTAGTGCCAGAATTTTGATGTCCATCTCTGCCAATTCTTGCAGTACTTCCCTCCCACCATCATCATTGACGAAAATGCAGATGGCATCTGCACCAACGGCATTTTTGGCAGTTTGTGGACTTAAAGGAAAATCAAAAAACTCGATATGATAATCAAAGCCAAGTTTTTGGTTGAGCATTTCAAAATGCTTACGGTCATACTGCTTTGTACTGTAAACAACCAGTTTCATAACGACATCTCCACTATACAGTAACTATTGAATCATTCGAGCCTGCAAACTGCCTGCAATAATGACGTCTCTTGAAGGTTCTAAGTGTTATCTTTCGCTATACTCGAATCATCGCCTGATAAGCTATTCATCGTGATAGCTTGCATAATACATCGGCTTAGAGCCTGATATGAGACTATCATAACAGGAAGTTTTCCTCAGGTTGAAAAGAAGAGATAAGGATTTAATGGCAAAAATATTCAAAGTGTTTGCAGTGATGGTGGTATTGCTGGCGTTATTGATAACGGTGGGATGGTATACCCTTCCACGTTGGTTACCATTGATCACCAGTTATTGGTTACCACAGGGCGTCACTTTTTCTTTGAGCCAACCTCGATGGACAAACAATGCATTATGGTTAGATGAATTGTCATTGCAGGCAAAAGGGTGTGAGTGGATCAAAGTTTCAGAACTATCTGTGACGTATTTATCTAAGGAAAAGCGTGAAGATAACCACTGGGATATTCATGCTGCCAGTATTGACAGCTATAGCCAGTGCTTGATGCAGCTCCCTACAGGAGAAGAGCAACCAGCCCCGATATCTGTTCAAAAAATATTATCTGCAATACCTTCGGTTAATCTCACCGTTGATCGTCTGGCTGTGATGCCTTGGCAGGCGTTTGCTGGCAAACTTCAATTTAGTTCATCATCTCAGGGACAAAGATTGTCTTATCAAGGCGAAAAATTAAAATTTAATGCACATATTGAAGATAAACAGGATCTTATTGTTCAGCGTTTTTTTGTGAAACTACCTGAGCAGGTCATTTCCCTGAATGGAAACATCGTACTACCCTTGAATACTGCAACACTACCAGAACAAGGCCAAATCATAGCTCATTTATCGTTGAACCAATACCCTGATCCGCTGCGACTGACATTGCAATGGCAGGGACAGCGCGGGCAGCTTACTGTGTTTGAAGAAAAAAATCAGCAGGTATTGGCAGAATTACCCTGGTTACTTGACGAATCCCACTTTCGGATAATTAATGGGAAATGGCAATGGTTGGCGAGCAATCAGGCGTTATCTGGAAGGGTGAATGTTACGCTTGAACAATGGAAAAAAGGCCTGTCAGGCATGTCTGTCAGTGGGCGGATAAATCTGGTTACGCAAAATGAGCGGGGGAAAGGCAATGTTGTTCTTTCTGTGGAGTCAACACCCATTAGTATAACCCATGCTTATATTCCATTTCAGCTAACGGGACAGATGAATAGTGACCGGATGGTTATGTCTATGTCATTACCTGCTGTTATTACAGGGCCATTGATTGATCCAAAAATAACTTTTCGTTCAGGCGCTTTGTTTCGGGCATGGGGAAAGGTCAGTGAAACCTTTACTGTCAAAGAAGCCAGATTACCTTTGGCTGGCACATATTTGACACGTGATGGTTTTACCGGTCGCCTTCAAGCCATTGTGACGGCGCAAGATAGCTATTGGGGGAGATTCAAGTTACATCTGGATGGTTATGCAAAAGATTTTATTCCTGATCAGGGAAGTTGGCATTGGCGTTATTGGGGGAGCGGGAATTTGCCACCGTTACAAGCTAAATGGGATATTGCTGGCAGAGGAAACTGGAATCAATCGAAGATAACGGTAGATGCATTAAATACGGGCTTTGATTTTATCCAATATGGTCTTGTGAAGATGCAAGCACCACGCTTAAAACTGACTAATTCGTTAATTTGGGAGCGTGCGGCAGATAGTCCCAATTTAACGGGAGATTTGCAGCTATCTGCCCAAAAAATAGAATTTCGTTCTGGTGGTTTTTTGCCGGCCTTTGATTTTAAAGCTACGCTTGCAGGAAAATCCCCTGATGATTTTATGTTAAATGGTGAACTATACTCCAAAGGGATTGGCCCAATTCCCTTTTATAGCCGTTGGGATGGAGAGCGATTGAGGGGAGAAGCCCGCTGGCCAAAGCAATCTTTATTAGCCTTTCAATCTTTAATTCCGTCAGATTTGGGTATTACCGTGTTTGGTGGAACTATTTATGCCCAGGCTGCTTTTTCTGCCGCAAAGGAACAGGGATTGCTTGCAGGCGGTCATTGGGTGGTCAACAATGCGGGTATGTGGCTGAAAAATGGGGAAGTTAATGGCCTGGATTTTGTTTTGCCGTGGCGTTTACAGGAGCACACGTGGCAGTTAGGGCTGGGATCTCCCGTCCAGTTGCGGATCAACGCAATTAAGGGGTTGTTTGATATGCAAAATGTAACAGCCGATCTGCTGGGTTACTATCCAGCAACGGATGAGCAGCCATTGATGTTGACCAATGTGAACGTAGATATGTTGGATGGTAAATTGGCAATGGAACAATTACAGATCCCACAAAAAGAAGCAGCGGTATTACGATTTGACAAGCTAAATCTGAGCAAATTAGTTGGTATATTAAAAGTCAAACAAATGGCGATGTCAGGAAAGATTAGCGGTGAATTGCCCGTATTATTAAATCATGAACGTTGGATTATTCAACGGGGATGGATATCTAATGAGGATTATCTGACGTTGAGATTGGATAAAGATACCGTTGATTCCATAGGGAAAAATGATCTATCGGCCGGTATGGCAATGGATTGGCTGCGCTATCTAGAAATTAACCGTTCAAAAGCTTATGTTACGCTCGATAATTTGGGGATTTTAACATTGCATTCAGAGATTAGTGGTGTGAATCCTGTAGTGGATAGAAAACGTGAAGTCAGGCTTAACTATCACCATGAGGAAAATATTTTTCAGTTATGGCGTAGTCTTCGTTTTGGTAGTGACTTGGAAGAATGGTTGCAGAAAAATATATCTGTAATGGGCAGGAGTGATAAATGATAACGAATATTGGATTCAAGTTACCCAGAATCAGAATGGGTGTGCTATTAGTCAACATGGTTTTACTGAGTATGGCGTTGGTGGGGTGTGTCAGGCTGGAAGTGGCGACGCCGGATAAACCCATTAACATCAATATGAATGTGAAAATTGAGCATGAAATTCATATTAAGGTTGACAGACAAATTGAAGATATGCTCAAAAATAACTCTGACTTATTCTAAGGACTAGAAAATGAAAAAAGTAGGAGTGGTACTTCTGTTGAGCCTGATATTCAGTTTTTCTGCTGTGGGTATGACGTTGAATGAGGCAAAACAACAAGGATTGGTGGGAGAAACATTCAGTGGCTATCTGGCACCGGTAAAAAATACCCCAAATGCCCAATCGGTAGTTAAAAGAGTCAATGATGAGCGGCAAAAAAAATATGCTGAGATAGCGGCTCAAAACAACATGACGACTGAGCAGGTTGCCAAAATGGCGGGAGAAAAATTGGTAAACCGTGCCGCTTCTGGAGAATATGTGCTCGGTATTAATGGCAATTGGGTGCAGAAATAGGGGTAATGATTGGTTTGGCTTGATTGTAACATTAAAAATTTTTATCAATAAGATATTAAAATCCTAATTTTATGTGCTATATAATTAGTTGTCACTTATTGTACTTATCAAATGAAAGAGAATGATATGTATCGCTGCCATCGTCATTGAGGGGGGCTGGTGCTGTTCATAATATGAAAACGGAAGAGAAATACTTACATAGTACAGAACAAAAAAATAACATGGATGGTAGAAAGAAATAACTATATCGTGCTTGAGCACCAGAAAAAACTGATTGCGCAATTGTCGTTACCGGAAACGATCGTTGGATACGCCAGGAGCAGCTTACTTTACTCCTGCGGGGCTATTGTCGGCAACGGGCGATAAAAAAGATGATTATACGTTTAACCCTGTGATTACCTTTGATACGGTCAATGGTGCACCGATAAAAAATGCTACCATTAACCACGTTCAGTGGATATCGTTTCACTCACGGTTGGAAACCAAAAACCGATTCAGACAAAACAGGCGGTAGATTTCAAATCGGAACAGATGTCAATGATAGTGACACCATCAAACCCAATATTAATAGGTAACAATTACACTCTGATATTGAGTGTTAATCTATATTGCATTTATATTAATTAATGGGTCATCTATTCTTCGGCGTGAGTTCATTAATATTATTAAATAAGTTAGATCAGAAACCATCCTCCTAAATGCCTTATGGTGAAAAAATCGAACAATAACTTTTTGTTATCATCCGATAATCATTTTTCATTATACATTTAATTTGAAATTTTGCTTAATATAGCAGAGTTTATAGATAATATTTATATATTCACACTGTAGACGTGAAGTTATCAGTACCGCCTGATACCACTTTAATCTATGGTCAGCAGCTTTACTTTGACGTGACTTTCAGCCAGTACTGGTAATTAACCACAAGCTTACTTTATTTTCCAAATGAAAGGTTAAAACAACCATCTTTAGACGATGACCTTGAAAGTAAATGTTTTGACGTATGTGCGCACAGAACAGTTTGACGACTTTCAGTCGTCAGTCCTGGCTGCGCTAACCCACAGACTTTAGTCGGCGGTAGTTAAGTTTGAATATTACATTGATAATGAAGGTGTGAGGCAATACAGTCATTATTATTATAGCCAAATAGAAACTGTCGGTGACTAATAGAAGTGACAGAAATGGACTCAGCTCATCTTTTATATATTAATTATTATGAAATTTTATGGAGTGAAAAATAATGGCATCTAATAAAATTACGACTTCTGTAGAATCGGGTTCAGATTTAGTCATAGGGGGATTATTTATTCTTGATATCATTTTAACGTCTGACTCACCTATTTCGAGTGACGCAAGTGTTGAACTGATACCTTATGGCGGTATAGGGTTACATAGAAATATTCCTCCAATCGTGTTGTCTGATAATAATAAAAAGGGAACGATTTCTGTTGAATTACGTGTTGATAATAATGTCGTTGAAAACCATAAAATGCAATTAGATATTCAGCCAAATTCAGCCGCAACAGGGTTTGAAAAAACCAGTGTCTTTTATTATGCCCAAACGGTTGACATCACGTCAGTACAATTGGCTGTCGGTGCTGATTATTTAGATATGACAACTGAAATTAATGACCCACCAGGTGGACGATATTTTGTGAAAGTGGGTACAGTAAAAACCGCAATCACAAACAAGGATAATACAACCAAGTTATCCGGTACACCTGTGAATATACTTGATACGCCTGACAGAAGTTTTGATAAAGTGGATTTTTATCAAGATGATAAATACACTAAAATCCCTATCAGGAAGATTGGCAGTAAAAGAGGTTTTATTATTAACACAGATTCCCATGGTAAATTAAATTTTTATATTTATGCCAAACAGGAAAGTTCTGTTGTTCTGACGCTTTATTCACAGATATTTGGTGCGACAGGCGAAATTTCAGCCGATAAAACGCTATACATTCTGGATAGTGATCAAAAGAATGTCAATTCAATGGATTCATTATCAGCTCCGATTATTGCTGAAGTCAATAATAACGTTTTACATAACGATGGTAGCTCTTTTGGCTTTTCTGTTAACATACCACCTTATGATAATGCCGATGGGGGTGATACAATATTTTTCTTTATTAATGGGAAAATGATTGATAATCCTCACCTTTTGTTGGATCCAGATCATCTTGGAACACCTTTTATAACGTTACCTTATAGTGTTTTCAACGAAAATAAAGAAAAGGTTAATTTTTACTATAGTGTTATTAAGGAAAGTGCGGATAGATTGGTTTCATACTCTATCGAATTTACATATATATCAATTTAACTTCAAGATGCAGATTTGTAATTATTATTTATTCTTAACTGAAAACCACCTCCTGTGGAGGTGGTTCTGCCCTCCGATATTCCAATTCATTTCTATAATTTTAGCGCGCCATTTGGCGCGCTATCTTTATAATTACGTGACATTTTATTGAACAATATTAAGCAACGATTTTTTCAGATTGCTTCTGTCCCATTTTCGCTATGATATCATCTATCGCGTTACGAGCATCTTGATGTGTCTGGTTAGCGGATTCTTCACCCATAGCTAAGCCTTCAGCAAATACAAATTCTACATCCGTGATACCGATAAATCCGAGGAAGGTACGTAAGTACGGAGTCACCAAATCTGTTGGGTTGTTTTTATGAATACCACCACGACTGGTCAAAATAACAGCGCGCTTGCCTTCCAGTAATCCTTCTGGGCCTTTTTCAGTGTATTGGAAAGTCACGCCAGCACGGGCAATCAGGTCGAAATAGGCTTTTAGCTGAGTAGGAATAGCGAAGTTATACATTGGCGCAGTGATGACAATAACATCGTGTGTTTTTAACTCTGTAATCAATTCATCTGACAAAGCCAATACTGTTTTTTGACGTTCTGTCAATCCAGCATCGTTCGGACGCAAGGCACTGACTAACTCTCCATCTAGTACTGGAACCGGATTTTCAGCCAGATCACGTGTGGTAATGTTGTTCTCTGAATGATGAGTCAACCACCTTTCAACAAAGTAGTCGACCAGTTTATTGCTTTGGGAATATTGCGCCAGGATGCTGGATTTCAGAACCAGTACTTTACTCATTCTTTATTTCCTCAGTTATCTACAACTTAAGTTATCTGAGATATTAACAACTTCGTTGATAATATTGATTGTGTGGCATATTTTATATCGGGGATTGTTCAATCAATAGCTCAATATTTTGATATATTCATTCAAATTCATTGAATCAATACGGGTAACAATTATCATTAGTATGTAGCAGTTTTCGGGAGGGGGATATATATGGAGTACATAGGGTTGCACAAGATATGTTACACTTCTAATATCGTTATGTCATAAAAAATAATCCTCTGAGCCTGCAAAGACAGCGCTACTTAGTTAAAAAACGTCACAAGGATTTATCACGTGGAATCACCTTTGACAGTACCATTTGCTGAATTATTCTCTGAACTTGATCACACCCCGCTGCGTGATCAGTTCCGTTTAAAAAAGCGTTTGCATGGAGCAGCAAAAATTAAGAATCAAGTCTCCTTGCAGGCTGTAGTACAGTCTATCGCTGCGGATATAGCGACTGCAAAACAGACAGTCATCAATCGCCAGGCTGCATGTCCTTCGATTCAATATCCTGCAAACCTGCCGGTTAGCCAAAAGAAAGATGATATCTATAAAGCCATTCGGGATAATCAGGTTGTTATCATTGCCGGGGAAACCGGTTCAGGTAAAACAACTCAGATCCCTAAAATTTGCCTTGAATTGGGAAGGGGAATCAAAGGGCTAATTGGCCATACCCAACCCCGTCGTTTGGCAGCGCGTTCGGTTGCTAACCGCATTGCAGATGAACTGGAAACGCCGCTTGGCTCGACGGTCGGTTATAAAGTTCGTTTTAATGATCAGGTCAGTGAAAATACGCTGGTCAAATTGATGACTGACGGTATTTTATTGGCAGAATTGCAGCAAGATCGTTTGTTATTGCAATATGATACGTTAATTATCGATGAAGCCCATGAACGTAGCTTGAATATCGATTTTATCCTCGGCTATCTGCGTCAATTGCTGCCAAAACGACCAGATTTGAAAGTTATTATTACCTCTGCAACCATAGATCCTGAACGCTTTTCCCGTCATTTTAATAAAGCCCCGATTATTGAAGTATCTGGACGTACTTATCCGGTAGAAGTGCGTTATCGTCCCGTGGCTGGTGGTGATAATGACAGTGATCGCGATCAGCTTGAAGCAATTATTGATGCAGTGGATGAATTAGGGCGTGAAAGCTCTGGTGACATATTGGTATTCATGAGCGGTGAACGAGAAATTCGTGATACGGCGGATGCTCTCGATAAGCAAAATTTCCCACATACTGAGATTTTGCCACTTTTTGCTCGGTTGTCTAACAGCGAGCAGAACAGAATTTTTCAGCCTCATGTTGGTCGCCGAATTATTTTGTCAACCAATGTGGCAGAAACGTCGCTGACTGTACCAGGCATAAAATACGTGATCGATACAGGTTTTGCACGTATTAGCCGATACAGCTATCGCACCAAAGTACAGCGCCTGCCGATAGAACCGATATCGCAGGCATCTGCTAATCAACGAAAAGGGCGTTGTGGCCGTGTTTCGGACGGCATTTGTATTCGTCTTTATGCGGAAGAGGATTTTTTGTCACGTCCAGAATTCACTGATCCTGAAATTTTGCGTACCAATCTGGCTTCCGTTATTTTGCAAATGACAGCCATTGGTTTGGGAGATGTCAGTGCGTTCCCATTTGTTGAAGCCCCGGATAAACGTAATATCCAGGATGGGGTTCGCCTGTTGGAAGAGTTAGGCGCTATCGATCCGGAGTCATTGTCAGAGGGAGCTTATCGGTTAACCCCAATAGGGAGGCAATTGGCTCAGTTGCCTATTGATCCCCGTTTGGCGCGTATGGTGCTGGAAGCCAAGGCTCATGGCTGCGTGCGTGAAGTGATGGTCATTGCTTCCGCATTGTCGATTCAAGATCCACGGGAAAGACCGTTGGAAAAGCAGCAGGCTTCTGATGAAAAACATCGTCGTTTTGCGGATAAGGATTCAGATTTCATCGCCTTCCTGAGGTTATGGGACTTTCTGATGGAACAGCAAACAGCGCTTTCCAGTTCCCAATTCCGCAAACTTTGTCGGCAAGATTATCTGAATTATCTTCGTGTTAGGGAATGGCAGGATATTTATACCCAGTTACGGCAAGTTGTGAAAGAAATTGGTTTGCCGATTAATAGTCAGGAAGCAGATTATCGCAGCATTCATATTGCCTTGTTGGCAGGGTTGTTATCTCACATTGGGCAGAAGGACACGGATAAACAAGAATATACTGGGGCGCGTAATGCCCGTTTTTCTGTTTTTCCTGGCTCTGGGTTATTTAAAAAACCACCAAAATGGGCGATGGTGGCTGAATTGGTGGAAACCAGCCGTTTGTGGGGACGTATTGCCGCGCGCATCGAGCCAGAATGGGTAGAGCCATTGGCTACCCATTTAATCAAAAAGCACTATAGTGAACCACACTGGCAGAAGTCTCAAGGAGCGGTAATGGCTATGGAAAAAGTCACCTTGTATGGTTTACCGATTGTGACAGGTCGTCTGGTAAATTACAGCCGAATCGATCCCATGTTGTGCCGCGAGTTATTCATCCGTCATGCATTGGTAGAAGGTGATTGGCAAACCCGTCATTCATTTTTCCGCGCTAATTTGAAATTGCGTGAAGAAGTTGAAGAACTAGAACATAAATCTCGGCGACGGGATATTCTGGTGGATGATGAAACCTTGTTCAGTTTCTACGATCAGCGTATTGGCAAAGACGTTGTTTCATCACGTCATTTTGACCGCTGGTGGAAAGTTGCCAGTAACGAGCAGCCGGAATTGCTCAACTTTGAAAAAAGTATGCTAATCAAGGGGGATGCAAATAAAGTCAGTGCGTTGGATTATCCAAATTACTGGTTTCAAGGTAACTTGAAATTCCGTTTGAGTTATCAATTTGAACCAGGAACTGATGCCGATGGCGTAACAGTGCATATTCCTTTACCGGTGTTGAATCAAGTCAAAGATGAAGGATTTGATTGGCAAATTCCGGGAATTCGTCATGAATTGGTTGTTGCGTTGATTAAATCATTGCCAAAACCAATCCGCCGTAATTTTGTTCCGGCACCTAACTATGCACAGGCATTTCTGGAGCGTGTGACACAACCTCAGGCTCCTTTACTGGATAGCCTTGAGAAAGAGTTACGTCGCATGACTGGGGTGACAGTGTCACGTGATGACTGGCAGTTGGAACAAGTCCCTGATCACTTAAAGATCACATTCCGCATTATTGGGGAAAAGAAAACGGGTGAAAAAAATAAACCGTTAGCGGAAAGCAAAGATCTGTCAGCACTGAAACTGAAATTGAAAGAAAAAGTTCAGGAAACGCTATCGGCGGTTGCAGATGATGGCATAGAACAAAATGGATTGCATATCTGGAGCTTTGGTACATTGCCTGAATGTTATGAGCAGAAACGCGGAGGCTATTCTGTTAAGGCATTTCCGGCATTAGTGGATGAAAAGGACAGTATCGGCATAAAATTGTTCGAAACCGAATCAGAACAGCAAAATGCAATGTGGGAAGGAACGCGTCGTCTGTTGTTGCTGAATATTCCGTCACCGATTAAATATTTGCATGAAAAATTACCGAACAAATCTAAACTGGGGCTGTATTTCAACCCCTATGGAAAAGTATTGGATTTGATTGATGATTGTATTTCCTGTGGCGTTGATAAATTGATCGCAGAAAATGGCGGGCCAGTCTGGAATGAACAGGCATTTTCTAGTTTGCATGATAAAATTCGTGCCAATTTGAATGACGCAGTGGTGGATATTGCCAAACAAGTGGAGCAGATCCTGACAGCAGTCTTTAATATCAACAAGCGCCTGAAAGGGCGGGTGGATATCTCTCTCGCACTGGCTCTATCCGATATCAAAGAACAAATTTCTGGCCTGGTCTTTAATGGTTTTGTGACTTCCCACGGTTGGAAACGTCTGGCTGATGTTTTGCGCTATTTGAATGGCATAGAACGTCGATTGGAAAAATTGGCGGTAGATCCTAACAAGGATAGGGCGCATATGAGCAGGATTGAGCATATCCAACGTCAATGGCAACAATGGTTGGCAAAACTATCCGCCCAGCAAAAATCGTTACCGGAAGTGAAAGAAGTTCGTTGGATGATAGAAGAACTTCGGATCAGCCTGTTTGCCCAACAATTGGGTACTGCGTATCCAATATCAGATAAGCGTATATTACAGGCGATGGAAAATATCGCATCGTGATATGTAGGGGCAGTTATGGTTTATGCTGCCCGTAATTTCGTTACTTTGCACCTAAAAATTCCACAACCTTTTTATAGTTACAACATACTTATAAACTTAAACAACCAATACCCCCACTTAACAACAATCTCACTAAATGCTAAGCAGGGGAATAGACTTCATTTATTGGTATACAAAAGTAATTGTCACTGTGGCATCTGCTCTGCCCGGTTTGACATCTGATTCTGTCTGGATATAACGGGCATACAATGGAATAGTTATATTTCCACCTGACTGAGTGGAGCCAGATACAACTGGAGTACGCATCGTTACGGGGCGATTTTGATATAGTATCTGTAAACCAACCCCTTTTGCCGTGACGTTGTCACTATAATCCAATGCCCAGATATCTTGGGTATTCCAGCTTGCAGACCTTCCATCCAACGTCAGTCCGACATTCACATTCGCATCACAATTTATATCGATATCAAAATGTTGCATTCCCGCGGTACTGTTAATACCTCGAAAATCACTTTTTTTAACCTCTCCCATATTGACTGAAATCATCTTTCGATTGAGAGAACAGCCTTTGGTCATGATATAAGTATTCGACAAATAGAAAGTATGAATATGGGTATTGTAACCTAACATAGCACGAGTCAGTTTAGCCGAATTGACAGCTCCTGAACCGGTTGTTGGTGCAATCTTTATCAATTGCACTGTTAAATAACCCCATGATCTTCCGCAATATTGTGTTTTCCATTGCAAGTGTTGCGGTGAAGGGCAAGTAAATGGATAGGTCGCTGTTCTGGGTAGCCAATCAATACCATAACCTGCTCCCCACGTGTTAATGCGGATACCAACCCCCGGAACACCGGATTCATAAATGGCATCAGAGTTGTAGTTCGCAGGTGTAAGATCAGGTTTTTCCCATTTTGTGGGCTGGTAGGTATCGCAGAGGGCGATATTACCTTTCTCATCCACCTGATCCAGACGTATTTCTTTGATAGTTGTCCCGATAGGATGATTTCTGGGAACCGTAATCTTACCAAAAGAAACCGGAGTCATACCGGCCACAAAACCTGCAGAATATTGGCAAGAATACGCTAAACTGCTCATCGTGCCGATGAGGAATAATATACTTACCAATAACAATTTTAATTTGTTGACCATAGAATAATACCTACTATTTTTTAGTTTTATATCAAATAAATATGTCGACATTGCTATTTGTAAGAGATTATTCGCAAGAAGCTTCAATCATATACAAACCTGAGATGGGTTCTTCATCAGGTAGTCGATAATTGACACGACACTCTTGTACTGTTTTGTGTCCCCATCTAACCCATATCCGACCTGATTTCGGAATGCCACTGAAATAAACTTGTCCATCATTACTAACAATGACGCTGTTGGTGTCATCGATGTCAGATTGTTTTTCTAGTGTCGCAATTGCACCAAATGGGAGCTCTTTACCTTGATGGGAAAGTGTCAGCAAAACACGATAACCAATGCGAGTCTGGAAATTGGCCAGTGTCAGTGAACCTTGAGTGGGAATAATAGCTTGCGTATTGATATCAATATCAATGTTGTTGCCTAATGAATAAGTATCCAGTGCAATACGGTTTCTCCGATAGCTGCTGACATAAGGTACAATGGCATAGCCTTGCCAGTCAGTTTTGATGCCAGTGTAATTTTGCACTTTGACGTTTGAAGCACCATTGGCACGGACTAATACCGATGTATCTCCCAACGATTGGGAAAGGGTGATGCCATATGGATGGGCAACAATCCCACCATTTAAACCATAAGTGAGTTGTCTGGAGTATTTGTCGTAATTGTAACCAGCACTGACTTGTCCATATGCTCCCTTATATTCTGCGTTGATATTTCCGCCAACACTCTGATTACGATCAGTATAATTTTGCTGAATGCTATAAATCAGATTGTTATCTTCAAAAGCTGTACCATTTAAACTAACTTGATGAGACGTATCACTGTTTTTGTTGCTGGTCATGTTATAGCTTACCCAGCTATTTTTCAGCCACCGATCAAAAGGAACTTGCACACTGAACGAAAAAATTTGCTCATTGCGATTTGAACCGGGGAGAGCGCTGTGAGAATAATTTAAGCTATAATTAATTGAATTGTAACTTGTGTTATAACCCGCACTGAGATTTCTTTCGTAGCCTTTCTGATGCCAATAGTCTTGTTGAAAAGCAGATAAATAAATGGTTCCCCAATCCCCAAGGGACTGATTAATATGTAACTGCAATTTACTGCGTTTATTACTGCTCCTTCCATCGATTGTAGTATTCAACTCATTCGCTTCTTTAAAATCGTAAAAATTTCGTGTCGAGTAACGATAACCGGAGAAAGTGAGGTTAGTGCCTGTCTGAGATAGATCTTTGGCATATTGGAAACGATAGGATTGACCATAATGGTTGGCGTTCGACATTAAATTGGTTTTGGCAGAAGTCACATCGAAGGAAAGGGAACCCCAATTGGAGAGACTATAGCCCGCACCCAAGGCGATGGATTGATAATTTTTTGCAATCGTGGCTCCACCATAGGCAGTGACACGATTGGAAATACCATAAATCACCGTACCTTGCATGAAATAAGGTTCTTTTCCACGATGAGAATTAGATTGGTATTTTCCCAACGTCAGGGAATGTCGCAGGCTATTTTCTCGTAACATAATCGGTACAGCGGAAAAATTTTGCACAGAACGATGTTCTTTCCCATCAGCTTCTTTGACAATGACTTCTATATCTCCTGTTGATGTTGTCGGATAGAGATCATTAATGATAAAAGGCCCAGGAGAAACGTAAGATTCATAAATAATATAACCATTTTGTTTGATGATTACTTGGGCATTGCTTTGAGCAATTCCTCTAATTATCGGCGCAAACCCTTTTAAACTATCGGGTAACATATTGTCATCGGAAGACAGTTGCATGCCGCGAAACTGAAAGCCATCAAAAACAAATGAGGGGGTATAACTGTCACCAAATATTAATTGGCTTTTCAGTGCATGAATATCTCGCTGAAGGTATGTATTGATATTCTGCCATTTTCTGTCTTGACTACTGTAAGTAGAATAATTTCGCAAACGCCAGGCTTGCCAATTAAGACCCGTTCTGAGGTTGAAAAAATGGTTTTTTGTTGAACCTACTTGATCATCCTGCCAAGCCATAGAGCCACTATAGCTATAGTTGACCAACAGGGAAGTTAATCCCTGATCCCACAAATGAGGTGGTACATAATCTTTCGACTGCCTATTTAAGGCTGCTTGGGGAATACTGATGTCCAGTCGCTGATGTTTGAAATCGAAAGATGTCGATGCGGATGGAATATATTTTCCAAGATCAGTAAGTTCTGTTTCTTGTGGCAAAGTAAGCAGTGCGGGAAATGATTCAATATTTACTCCAATTTTCCTGAGTTGCTGTAACTTAATTTTGGGAGATAGCTTGTTATTGACGATAATAAAATCGACATTTCTCGTATCTACTTTTTCCCGATTCAGATAGATATCGACCCAATAGCGTCCGGGAGGTTGCTGATCATCTTGAGTAAAGATAGACAGATCAATATCTTCAAAACCGGAATGGATTTCCAACGCATTGATGTTGAAATACTCTTCCGAATGAGCCTTATTGTTATACATCAAAAGAGATGTGGTTAACAATGCACAGAGGGGCACCCTAAAATATAGGCAATGCAAGCCTGGCCTGATAAATAACGGCCAATTATCAGGATTATTTTTTTGAAGATAATGACGATGGTTATCCATAATAAATTTCTATTTTGATATACCCGCTATTCTCCAGGTTGTCCCTTGAAGTTTATTGGGTATATAGTTTTTCATTACAATCAGTTTTTAATTACAACTTGCGTCTTTCTTCTGGTGTTACGCCACCAAAATCATTAATTGTTTTCCAAGTCACTTGGCTGATATTTTTTATAGGAATATTCCAAGTCATTTGTTGAAAAGGAGGGAGCATTCCCGCAGATTTAATCTCGTAGTTTTCTACATTATTGCCAGTGGTCAACTCAGAAAAAGAGATATAGTAGGGCGTTGGATTTTCCGCAATGAGTTTATCTCCATCGGTTTTGAATTTTAGAGACTTATAAGCAATACCGGCATTGTCTGCTAAGTTAGCAGGACGATAGAATAGCTTGAACCGTGATTTTACCGTGATTTGCAATTGATTCTGTTCTGATTTGCTTGTAGCAGGAATAGACTTGATATTGAGCCAGAACAAAGATTCTTTATCATCAGGTAATGCATTACCAATTTTAACAATCCGTAAAACATTTTCATTCTCGGCTGTTAATTTGAAAAGTGGGGGAGTGATAATAAAAGGTGCTTTCATTTCATCATTCTCACCTTGAATCCACGATTGAATAAGGTAAGAAATGTCGGTTTCTGGATTGTCTATGGAAATAGAGGCTTCTTTCTGGTCACTAATATAAACAACCCGTGTGCCGCCAATGACGACGCCAGCAAAAGAGATGTTCGTATTGAAAATACAGATAAAAATTAAAATGCGAAAATATTTCAAAGTGGTTGCTCCAAACAATATTTAGACCAGAGTGATATTGTTTTGGCTTCCCTGCCATAATTTCCTTTAGTTATAGATAATAGTGAAATTAGCGACTGCGTCACCTGCACCTGGAGTCACAGAATCAGCCGTTGCCATGTATTTGGCAATGAATTTCAATTCTTCTGCTTTTCTCTGTGAGAAATATTGAGGACGTGAATTTTTTGCTAGATCGATTGGGGTATGACTGTCATCTTCATAAAGTGCAATTGCGACACCTTTGGCAGCATCCTCTCCTCCATTACCGTTTAACGCTAAAAGTCCGCTGTTGTTTTTGTCCGGTTGGCCGTCAAATCTGACCTGAGCTTGTTTATAATCTTTCGGGCAGTCAGTCAATTTAATACTAAAACTGATAGCAGCAGAAGTACTATTTAACCCATTTAATGAACTTGAATTGATAGTGCCCATATTTACGGTTTGGTTAGCCGAATTTGAATCAATTTTACACGCAGTAGCAGTAATCTTGCCTGTAAATTTAATTTTCCCATCATTAGCATGGGTAGCGGACATAAATACAGATGAAACAAATAAAGTTGAAATAATTAACTTGGTTTTCATTTCTTAATTCATCCTACTTCTGACGAACTTATTCGACAGAGAAACAGATTGTTGGGTTAATGTTAATGCCGTACATAAATACGGCAACGAAACGGTTTACTTCTGATAAACAACGAAACACAACTTTTCATATTCCCTCATCAATAGATAAGGTGAAAAATATAGTAGCGATTAATTAACAAAGATCAAAATAATAACTTAACTAATCTCATAATTTGAAGTTTTCAGCTATTAGAAAAAGATTAATAGAATTGTTATGCATAACATAGTTTTTTTTCTGAACTTCAATGAGCTTTTATTCTGTTTTATAAAATTAATTATTAATTACTGACATTTTGTAAAAATAAAAATGATGCAAAACACATAATACGTTTTAATTTTGCTTATTTGTTAAAAATTTAACCAAACATTATGTATTTATTATTTATTTGTAACGCAAAATCTATCTTTTAATTTTTATACCTAATTATTGTGATTATGTAAGATGTTATATCTATTTTTAAGGTAAATGAAAATGAATTACATTTGCGTAAAGTTAACTTTTAATTGATAAAATCTTTATGACTAATACCCTGACATAGTTCGGATTCTATATGTTTGAAGAATATTTCGATGTAAAAACAGAATTAATTCTTATGGATTGGCTTTTAAATGATCTGTTTTTATCCTTTTTTAGTTACAACATACTTAATTGCAAACAAAAAAACAATCTGAAAAACGCAACCAAAACACTAAAATAAATTCCACCAAGAATGAATAACACGCAAAAGAAACGGTCAAACTATTACCACATTCAAACAAAGCCCCACATAGATACAACTATGTAGGGCCTTATATGCTTTCTAGATTTATTGAAATTATTTTATTAAATACACATACCTAACAGGAAAAGCGACCACCATAATTTATCTGTACAATTTTTTATGCAATCTGTATTACCTTCACAAGCGTAAGCGTAGATAATATTGGGATTTAAGAATCCAATGTTTGCTTCTTGTGCATTTGCAATACCTACACTGAAACTAGAAAAGATAGCTAAAGTTATTGATAAGATTAAAATTATTCTTTTCATAATATTATCCTTCCAAAAGAATATAAATTTTCTCTCAATCTCAAATTCCCTGTTTTTATAAATAGGTAACAGGCAATAGGGAGTAGTTATAGCAAATATTTTAAGTTAGTGGTTTATAAAGGATAAGAGTGGATTCTGATGCTCTGTTGGACAGTTTGGTTTGATATGTAGCTATACTTAGCGGCCTCATACTCCCACAATTAAAATATCAAATCAATATTTTTTAAGCCATGATTTTCGCCGGAAAAGCGATGACTGTCTTCACACCAAAGGTCAACAAACAATGGAACATTAAAAAACCGGCACAAAGGCCGGATTCTTTGGAATAGTTTAACTTTTTAAGATACAGCTAATTAGTGCATTAATTGCCATGTAGACGGGAGCGCTATTAAAAACAAAACCACAATAGTTGATTTTTCTCTAATAGTTAATGGCGTTCTTTCCTGATTTTGTCTGCGTGCGTACAAAAAAACCAGCAATCCAGGAACGTATAGTACTACCGAAAGTAAAAGGTTCATGAGTCCCGAAGCATAAAGTAGCCATAACCCATAGGTACAAGAACCCAGAGCAATAAAGAGTAAAGCACGGCTACCACGTTGAAAGGCAACTTTCACTAAAAATGCACCGACAAGAAAGTAGGGGACAAGGATCATCTCAGAAGCAATAGAAAGTAACGTGTTGTAATTACTGCTGCTTAACCAAATTAAGACCAAAGAGAGTTGAATAGCACCATTTGTGATCCAAAGTGATGATTCAGGTGCTTGTTTACTGTTTTGTTTTTTGAAGACTTTAGGGAATGAACCATGTAAGGAAGCGATAAATGGCACTTCTGCTGCCATGATTGTCCAGCTTAGGTAAGCACCACAAACAGAGATGATCAAACCAGCAACAATCACAATTTCACCCGCTGAACCCATTAACCCGACCATTAAAGTTGCCATAGAAGGATTACGCATAACCGCTAATTCAGGTCTGGTGACTAACCCTAATGAAAGCAGGGTGACCATCACATATACCCCTAATGCTGAAATCACAGCCAGTACAGTTGCGATACCAATATCCTTGCGTCTTCTGGCTCTGGCTGAAACAACAACTGCACCTTCAACACCGATAAAAACCCACAGTGTAATTAGCATCGTATCTTTAACTTGCTGCCAAACAGGAACGCCCATCTCAATGCCGCTGAAATCAAAAGAAAACACATCCGTTTTGAAAGCGATGACAGCTAAGATAATAAATAGGGCCAATGGTAATAATTTTGCCATTGTCGCTAGTAAATTAATTCCCGCAGCCGTTTGCACACCACGCAATACCAGCCAATGAACAAACCAAAGTAAAATAGACTCACCGATTAACGATTGCCAAGTATTGCCATCACCAAAAATTATTGAGTGTTCGGTATCAGTGAAAAAACTTAACGCGGCAAAGACAATAACTAGGTAAGAAACATTGGCAATAATGGCACAGAACCAGTATCCCCATGCAGAACAAAATCCAACTAACTCCCCAAAACCCTCTCTTGCGTAAGTAAAAATACCGCTATCCAAATCAGGACGCAATCGTGAAAGTAAAAGTAAGGAAGTGGCTAAAAAGAGAATACCTATGCCTGTTATTCCCCAACCAATTATTAATGCAGCGGGACTGCCTACTTGCGCCATGTTTTGCGGCAAACTGAATACGCCGGCACCGACCATAGAACTGAGTACCAGTGCGGTCAGAGACGTAAGGCCTAATTTCTTTTCCAAAGATACGTTCCTAAAAAAATATAATCGACACGATTAGCCAGAACATTAGTTCTGAATATCGAACAATATTGGATATTGATTGCATCCATGCGATGGATTGCAGAACCGTTTTAGTCGATAAATCCAAAAACAGGGCGATTCTACGGAGTGAAAGGATTGTATGCAATGGTTTATTATGCAAAAAAATATAAATTTTATGCATAAAAGGCACAAGTATTCTTTGTGCCTTTTCCAAGAATAGCTGAACTATAATGTATGATTATTTGAATAAATCTGCACTGATGGTAACGTTACCACCATTAGACTGCCATTCCCGTGTGATATGGTAGTATTTTGCGCCTTTCTCTGCTGCACGCTTAGCAACCTGATAAGAAACTTCAGGGGCGGTAGTGTAATAACCTGAAAAGGTGACGGAATCGAATGGAGCCATCAGAGCGGCGGATGCTTTATTCAACTCTTGAATTTTTGTGCCATCAGGTAAAGTTACAGTGTAACGACCGCTTTTTGATGACTGGGTTTCAAAAAATCGACCAACCACATTGCTTGTTGAAGTTGAAGAAGCAACACCTGGAATTTCGACTTTCTTAGCTTCCTCTCCACCTTGTGCCAGAGCCTGACGTCCTGCTTCAGAATCGGCTGGGATCACAGCTTCGTTAGACTGAACTTTACGTTTCGGCGCATCCTCTTTATAAACATATGCAGTGACTATTTGGTTTCCACCATTATTCGGTGCAATATCACGGACAATGAAGAATGATGCCGCATTTTTCTTTTTAGCCGCTTTGGCGATAGCTTCTTTCAGGTCAGGGTCAGTCGGGAAATAACCATTAACAGTTACAGTATCGAAAGGCTCTAAAGTAGTGGCTTCAGTTTTAGGTAACTCTTTGATGCCATGATAGATGCGATAGTTAGGAGTTTTATCTGCTTTTTCCGCATCTTTGTGGTATAAATCGGCGACAACACGCAAATTACCACGTCCATTAAGATCATCAAGACTCTGAATGTAAAAACTGTCAGCGCCTTTTTTATCTGCCTGACGAGAAACCGCATCCGCAGCTTCATAAATTGCATTAAAACGACCAGTAACTGAAATTCGCTCAAAGGGTTTAAGCTCAGCCGCTTGCTCTGGAGTTAATTCTTTAGCTGCATGTGCAGTGGTTATCGTGGTTAATGAGAACATCGCGGTAGCGATGATCGTTGTCTTCAGCTTCATAAAAAATCCTTTCGCCTTGCGCACTAAAATATTTATAACGTGCTGAACATTGTTATGCATCACATAGAACGTAATTATTACATGTAATAATGCTAATTGTCGCAATAAATTATGCCTTCTAAAGAAACAGTTACTAGCTTTTAATATATGACACTAAGAATTTCACTAATTGTAGTAATTTATACAATTTAACTAATTATTTACCTTAAAAGGTCATTTTGTTTTTCTGATTTTATGATAATTCGTTGACATTATTTTCATAAAGTTACTATTTGGTATTCTATTGATAGGTTTTGCTGATAGCAGCAATAAAGTCAATCTAATCGTTAAATAGGCTTCAACAAGGTAATAATCAGCAATATTTCATTCTTAAAGAAGGAAACATTATGCGTATTGGTGTACCAAAAGAGCGACTTTCCAATGAGGCTCGCGTTGCTGCCACACCATCAACGGTGGAGCAATTGCAGAAATTGGGGTTTGACGTCACAGTTGAAACAGGAGCAGGGCAACTTGCTAGTTTTGATGATGTTGCTTATCAAAAAGCAGGAGCTGATATAGCGGAAATCCACCAAGTCTGGCAATCAGATATCATTTTAAAGGTAAACGCCCCTGAAGATGATGAAATTGCTTTAATGAAAGAAGGTGCCACACTAATTAGTTTTATTTGGCCAGCACAAAATCCGGCATTAATAGAAAAATTAGCAGAACGCAAGGTAACTGTTCTTGCTATGGACGCAGTTCCACGAATTTCCCGCGCACAATCTTTAGATGCTCTCAGTTCAATGGCAAATATTGCTGGTTATCGCGCTATTGTCGAATCCGCCCATGAATTTGGTCGTTTTTTCACAGGGCAAATTACAGCGGCAGGCAAAATACCACCAGCTAAGGTCATGATTATTGGCGCGGGGGTTGCCGGATTAGCGGCAATTGGCGCTGCCGGTAGCTTGGGTGCGATTGTCCGTGCTTTTGATACACGACCGGAAGTCAAAGAACAAGTTCAAAGCATGGGAGCTGAATTCTTAGAATTGAATTTTAAAGAAGAAGCAGGCAGTGGTGACGGTTATGCAAAAGTAATGTCAGAAGCTTTTATCAAAGCAGAAATGGAACTGTTTGCTGCACAAGCAAAAGAAGTAGACATTATCGTTACAACAGCATTGATTCCGGGGAAGCCGGCACCACGACTTATCACAAAAGAGATGGTTGATTCCATGAAACCTGGTAGCGTGATTGTCGATTTGGCTGCCCAAAATGGCGGTAACTGTGAATATACGCAAGCCGATAAGCTTGTCGTTACAGCAAATGGGGTGAAAATTATTGGCTATACCGATCTGCCCAGCCGATTGCCCACCCAATCATCACAACTCTATGGATCAAACTTAGTCAATTTGCTGAAACTACTGTGCAAAGAAAAAAATGGAGAAATCATCATTGATTTTGATGATGTTGTTGTACGTGGCGTCACAGTCATTAAACAAGGTGAAATCACATGGCCAGCTCCACCTATCCAGGTTTCAGCGCAATCAATAACTACCAAGCCGACATCAGTAAAAAAAGAGGAGAAACCAGCAGAAAAGCCCAAATCTCCATGGCTGAAGTATGGAGCGCTCGCGCTAGTAATAATTTTGTATGGCTGGTTAGCACATGTTGCACCGAAAGAATTCTTATCTCATTTTACTGTTTTTGCGTTGTCCTGTGTGGTGGGATATTACGTTGTCTGGAATGTCAGCCATTCGTTGCATACGCCATTAATGTCCGTCACCAACGCTATTTCAGGGATAATTGTAGTTGGTGCTGTACTGCAAATTGGTGAAGGGGGATGGGTAAGTTTCTTCTCATTTATTGCCGTGTTAATTGCCAGCATTAATATTTTCGGTGGCTTTACTGTCACTCAACGTATGCTGAAAATGTTTCGTAAAGGATAAGGGGTAAAACTTATGTCGAACGGAGTAATATCGCACGGAATAGTGACAGCAGCCTATATTGTTGCCGCCATTTTGTTCATTTGCAGCCTTGCCGGACTTTCCCGTCATGAAAGCGCCAGACGCGGTAACATTTTTGGTATCGTTGGTATGGCGATTGCGCTGGTTGCCACAATCTTAGGGCCTGATACTGGCAAAATTGGCTGGATTATTTTAGCAATGGTCATCGGGGCAGTTATTGGTATTCGTCTTGCCAAAAAAGTGGAGATGACTGAAATGCCAGAATTGGTAGCTATCCTGCACAGTTTTGTCGGATTGGCGGCGGTTCTGGTTGGGTTCAATAGTTTTATCACCCATGATAATTTTGCCAGCTCCATTATGGAAAACATTCATCTGACAGAAGTTTTCCTTGGGGTATTTATTGGTGCTGTAACTTTCACTGGCTCGGTTGTCGCATTTGGTAAATTACGTGGGAAAATCTCATCCAAGCCATTGATGCTGCCACATCGGCACAAACTTAATCTGGCAGCATTGGTTGTCTCCTTGATCTTAATGTTCACCTTTATCAAAACAGAAAGTGTTGGCTTGCAAGTCTTCACTTTACTGGTGATGACAGTTATCGCTCTCGCTTTTGGCTGGCATTTAGTGGCCTCGATTGGCGGGGCAGATATGCCGGTCGTTATTTCCATGCTGAACTCATATTCAGGCTGGGCGGCTGCGGCAGCCGGTTTCATGTTAAGTAATGACTTGTTGATCGTCACAGGCGCTTTAGTGGGTTCTTCGGGGGCAATCCTTTCTTATATTATGTGTAAGGCGATGAACCGTTCCTTTATCAGTGTCATTGCTGGCGGTTTCGGCACAGATGGGCATTCTTCAAGTGATGATCAAGAGCTGGGAGAATACCGAGAAACAATCGCGGAAGATGTCGCTGAACTGTTGAAAAATTCCACTTCCGTTATCATTACTCCAGGCTACGGTATGGCAGTTGCTCAAGCGCAGTATCCTGTGCATGACATTACAGCGAAATTGCGTGAGAAGGGCATAAATGTTCGCTTTGGCATTCACCCTGTTGCGGGACGGTTGCCAGGTCATATGAACGTATTACTTGCTGAAGCTAAAGTTCCTTACGATATTGTCTTGGAAATGGATGAAATTAATGACGATTTTTCTGGAACGGATACGGTTTTAGTTATAGGAGCCAATGACACTGTAAACCCAGCCGCTCAGGAAGATCCTTCAAGCCCTATTGCTGGCATGCCTGTTTTGGAGGTTTGGAAAGCACAAAATGTCATCGTATTTAAACGTTCGATGAATACGGGATATGCCGGAGTACAAAATCCATTATTCTTTAAAGACAATACACAAATGTTGTTTGGTGATGCGAAAGAAAGTGTAGAATCCATCCTTCGGGCTTTATAACTCAAACCACCTCAAAATCCTAAGAGCTTCGGGTTATAACTCGAAGCTCTTTTCCTTGATTGAAGTTGAAATGTAGGCGTTGGTGTATTTATTGCAGTTCTGTCGTATTAACGGGATATCCAAATAATAATGAGTCCTTTCAAAGATTAAATATCTACTTTTTAAAGTAAAGAGGTGGTAATTTGGATATATGATTGCTTGGTCCTTTTCTTACAGTACCATCGTCATTTATAGTAATATCATTATAATGTTGATAAAAGGTTCTGCGGGGATATCCCTTTTCATATCTGAATGCGTTTTCTGAAAGGTTTTCAGCAGAGTATTTCCCTAAGCCAACTGTTTTTGCTTCCTCAAGCAGGAGAGGGTGGAAACCTTGATCTAACTCGTTGTTTTTGAGACGTCTTCCTTCTAGATTATGAAGAGCATGAAGCAGCTCATGAAATACAATACATGCATTTTCTCTTATCCTTTCGTTCTCTCGCATTTGATTATTTTGTCTAAGATTGCAATAAAAATCAGATCCCGTTCCCAGATAACTGTCAGCGTAATGATCTTTATGTGCTTTAACGCCTGTATCCTGGGTACTGAGATGAATAGATAACTTGAGCTGTTTACTTCTTAATGCTGCGTCGATACGCTGAAGCAACTGACGGCCTGTCAACGATGATTCTATTTCTTCCATTGCCTCATTAAGCCACTTCATTTGTTCATTATTATAGCTAACAAAAGAAACACCTTGATTATTATAAAACCACTTCATCCTGAAGCTTTCTTGATGATGAATTTCATTCTCGTGCGGTTGCAATGATAATTTCAAAACAGTAGGACGTTGCATATATATGTGTCTCCTTAACTACCCAAAATTCTGGGTGGATCGAAGTTTTATTTTATTTGATTGATTTTTAATATTTTTTATCCAATATTACAAAAGTATCAACTAGGATGTCATAGGTATGTAACTTTTACTTAGACCCAGTTCAAAAAAATTGGTGTGACCAAAAAATATTATCTCTGTTCGGCCATCAAAATCGTTTGGGTATCTGGTGTTACTCTGTGAATGGAGTTTTTTTATAAGAATTGAAATGTAATGCGCTACATTCATATATTGAATGTAGCGCATATTACATATATTAACAAAAGCATCTTGAGGATTAACTACATACCTCAAATATACCAAAACACTATATGATTTCTCCTAAAAAAATAATTTCTCCAATTCTGATACATTACTATGATAATGATTTTTCTAAAGGGTTAATTTATTTTTATTCCTTCATAATAATCTTGACTTGTTATTTTTAGTTACCTTTATATTGAGCAGCCCAAGCTACAGTTCCATTATATGAGCACTGGAATGAAGGACCTTGAAAATACCATTTAATTCCATCACTTGTAAATGTATTAGCAAAAGAATTATAAGGATTAATTACATATCTCAAATATACTCGACCATTATGTGATTTATCCTGAGATGGGCATGTAGCAGCAAGTGCCGTAGTTCCTGCCGATGCAGTCCCAATTCCTCCGGTTAATGCAATGCCTGCAACTAATGCCCCAACTGTCAATAATTTCTTAAACATAAACATTCTCCTGTTATATTTTAGAATTTGCCATTTAAATATATTACTTATAAAGTCTTATTTGATAACGCACGCTAAATCTAAATCACCACCTGGCGACATTGCAATTTCAAAATTTAGAAACTGATTGTATTTTTATATTCTGGATTAGAAATATAATATCTATTATCATAATTTATGATCAATAATTATTTGGCTATTATTTGCATGAGGGGAATAAATTATAGGCAATTGCAATGTCATACACAATAACAATATTGATTTAATGCAATCTAATTATCCGCTTATTAATTAAGTTGAAAATTGGATCTATTTCATAAAGATAGATATTAAAGCAAGGGGATATTATAAAAATAATGGATACTATAAATTCGATTTATCCCACAATACCAATATCGCCGGTTATCAATATGCAACGGTTAACCCGTGTTTATCAACAGGGTGAAGAGGGTGAAGTACCGATTCTAAAAAATATAACGGCACAAATTTATGCCGGTCAAAGCTGTGCTATTGTCGGAACATCAGGTTCAGGTAAAAGCACCTTATTGAATATCCTTGGTTTACTGGATAAGCCCACCTCAGGTGAGTATTTTCTCTGCGGTATCGATATGTCAACAGCAGATACTGATCTCAGAGCCAGAATGCGCAATAAAGAAATTGGTTTTGTTTTTCAAAGTTTTCATTTGTTAGCTGGCATGACAGCCACAGAGAACGTTGCTTTACCACTTCTTTACCGCGGTATTTCTGCTTCACAAGCACATAAAACTGCCAGAGAAAAACTACATTTGGTTGGCCTATCACATCGTGCGGCTCATTATCCGGCAGATCTATCCGGCGGGCAGCGACAACGAGTGGCGCTCGCCAGAGCGTTGTCCGGAGAACCTTCGTTACTGCTGGCTGATGAACCTACCGGTAATCTGGATCGCCAAACCGCAGAAGAAATTTTATTGCTACTTTCTTCCCTTCATACAGACAAGGCGATGACGCTGGTCGTAATAACCCATGATGCTATGGTTGCGAACCATATGCAGCGCGAATTACGCATTATTGACGGTCAGTTGCATGAAAGTTGCATGAAACCAGAGGGATGACAATACATGCATGATCATCGTCAATCTGACAACTATGGCATGTCGGTACTAATGATATGGAGAGAAGCCTGGCGTAACTTAATGGCAACGGGAAGAAGTACTCTACTTGCTTTATCGGGTATTGCTATTGGTTGCGCTTCGGTTGTGGCATTTGTTAATACCGGACATAACGCCACACTTGCTGCGTTGAAAATGTTCAGCGGGCTTGATATCAATGTCATTACAGCAAATCTAAACACTTATAATCATGGTATTGATAGCCAGTCAATGAAAATGGCCGACCTGACAACAGCTATTCCGGGTTTATCTTCCGCAGCCCCCTGGATCTATTACCCTTCGCCTGGACGCTATAACGGGAAAACAGAAACATTTACCATAATAGGCTCTTCTGCGGAACTTGAGGAAGTCATGCAATTACGACTTCGTTATGGCCGATTTATCACTGATTATGATCAGTTCTCTCCCTATGTAGTCATTGGTAATGAAGTTGCCGTTACCCTTGGTGATGGAGACCCATCCCGTATACTTGGCAAACAGATTCAGCTTGGTAACTATTTATATACCGTCATTGGTATTTTCGCTATAAAAGGGCAAAACCCTATCTTTCCTTTTTCGCTGGATTCGGTGGTGGTCGCGCCTATCAATGCCATGCGTAAAATCTCACCCAATACTGATTTGAATGGCATCATCGCTCGCACTATAACAACCGCAACCACAGAGGACGATGCGAAGGATTTATTGGCATTGCTCAAGCGCAAGTTTCCGGCGGTTGATATTGATGTTCGGGTGGCCCAGCAACTACTGAAAGGGCAGACAGAACAAAACAAAACCTTTTCTTTTATGTTGATCGGATTGGCGGGTATTTCGCTGCTCACCGGTGGTATCGCAATTTCAAATGTGATGCTGATGAACGTTTCGGCTCGACGAAAAGAGATCGGGTTACGTATGGCTTTAGGCGCAAGAACTCAGGATATCCGACGCCTTTTTTTGTATGAAGCTGCTGCATTGACTTTAGCCGGCGCAACCCTTGGAACACTGGCAGGTGTTATCGTCTCCTTTCTTTTTGTCCTCTATTCTGGTTGGTCATTTTCTTTAGCCCCTTTATCTATTCCTTTAGGAATAGGTAGTTCAATCATGGCGGGACTTATCTCCGGTTTTTATCCCGCACATAAAGCCTCTCAAATGGAACCCGTACAGGCATTACGTGATGATTAAAAAATATTTTCTTTGTGGATCTCTGACCTTGTTTTTCCTTTTTCCTCAAACAGGGCTGCCTTCATCTGAACAGGAACGAGAACCTGATTACAGTCTGCGGCGGAAAGACTCTGGAGAGGCTATAGGCTTGTCGTTGAGTGATGCGATATCACTTGGTTTAAGAAATAACTACGCAATACGTAGCTTTTATCTGGATCGTATCGCCCAGAAATTTGATTTACGGGTGGCAGAAGATCGATTTACACCAAAGCTACAACTGAGTGGGCGTTACATTGCGGGTAAAAATCAGGATTCAAATTTTAGGAAAACTGACCTTTCTCCGAATGCCACACTGCTTACGCCTTTGGGAACGCGTTTTACTCTTTCCTGGACGCGTGAAAACACGAGATCTGGGGTAAACAATTTTCACAATGATGGCGCAAGCATTACTGTGGTACAGCCTCTTTTACGGGCAGCAGGAACCGATGTCAATAATGCTCCGATCTTATTGGCTAAACTCCAGGAACAAACCAATAGGTTGAATTTAAAAGCGACTATTTCTGATTCAATCACGCAAATTATTTTCGCATACCATGCATTACTCCGTGCTCAGGAGCAACAATCATTATCAGTCGCTTCTCTTAAGCGTATGCAGAAATTAGTCGAGATTAACAAAGAGTTGATTGATGCAGGCCGGATGGCCCAGACAGATATAATACAAACTCAGGCTGATCTGGCCATGCAGGAACTGTCGGCAAAGGAGGCGGAAAACAATGTGCATTCCACGAAGCTGGCATTGCTTAAGTTACTCGCCTTAAATCACAAAACTCCCATCTATGCTACAGATACGCTAAAAGGAACGCATGTAGGTCTGAATATTGAAAAATCAATTGCAAAGGCACAAGCTCAGCAGCCTGATTACCTTATTCAATTGCTTTCTGCAAAAACAGCAGATATTCAATTATTGCAGGCCCGAAATAATCGGCTCTGGGATTTATCATTGGTTGGCGGTGCATCTCAGCAACGTTCATCATCTTCTGAAGCCCGAAACTGGGAAAGTTTTGTGGGTATACAACTGGATATTCCAATTGGAGATCTAACTCAGAAACAAGCAGAAGTTCAGGCTAAAGTAAATGTCCAGAAGCAAGCCTTACACTTGGAGGAAGCAAAAACAAATCTGGAACAAAAGATAATCAATGCAATCCGTGATACGGGATCACGCTGGCAAGAATATCAATTAGCGATAAAAGCCAGCTCACTTTCTCAGAAAAAACTCGAAATTGAACAGGAAAAATTACAGGCTGGCCTATCCAGTAACTTTCAGGTTCTGAGTTTTGAAACCGACCTAAGAAATGCCGAAAATGCCCGCCTGAACACACTTATTCAGTATCTCAATGCTCAGGCTGAACTGGATCAAACTCTTGGCACTACACTGGAAAGCTGGGGGATAACACTCAATGATTAAACGTTATCAATGGGCCATCGCTGGCATACTTGTTGTGGCGGCTTGTTTTTTTACCTTTTTATCCTTAAAGCAACCACCAGCTCAGGAGTCAGTACAATGGATTGAGGTAAAACAAGCTGTTATAGAAAAACGACTTGGTTTGGTCGGCCATCTACAATCTGCACGTCTTGAAACTATACCTGCTCCATTTGACGCAATTATCAAACAAATTTTGGTCAAAGAAGGACAGTGGGTGCAAGAAGGTCAAACATTAGTGACGCTTGATACCCGAAAGATTGATATTGATCTTCGGCAAGCGCAAGTTGAGATGATCAAAGCCTCATCAGTCGTTGACCAATTACATGACTGGGAGAATAGCCAGGAAGTGATCCGAGCCAGAAGAAATGTCGAAAATGCAAACCACATGGTTATAGAACTAAAAAATAATCTCGCCAAAACACAAGCTCTGTTTTCACGGGGCATTGTACCAAAAATGGAAGTGGAAACTCTCCAGCAGCAACTTCGCCGACAACTAACAGAACTTGCTTCAGTACAGGATGATCTTGCATCCATTCGACAAAAGGGAAGCATTAATAACGTACGCGTTGCAGAAATGGAACTTCAGAATGCAACAACCCGTTATCAGGCGCTACAAGAACAATACTTGCATAAAGAAATTAAAGCACCATTTTCGGGTGTCATATTGAGGGCTGCACAAGGAGAAAATAAGAAACTTTTAACGATTCAGACAGGAGTTAGAGTAACCGAAGGGATGCCATTATTGGAAATTATGGACACAACCCAATATCAGGTACTGGCGCAGGTAGAAGAAACCGATCTCGCCAAACTTAAAGAAGGGCAGGCAGTAAAAATCAGTGGCGAAGGGTTTTCTGAGCACTCTTTGGATGGAGAAATTGAAACCATTGCAATGCAAAGCGTGAGTACAGATAAACCAGGATCTGCAATTTATTATGATGTTGTGATTAAAGTGATTTCATCTATGAATCAAAATTATCCCATCAGACCTGGAATGAGTGCCAAAGTCAATATTGTTATTTATCGCAATGAACAAGGAATTGTTGTACCAGAAGCAGCGTTAACTCGCGCTAGCAATGGACAATTAATAATAAGTTGGCGCCCAGATTTAAAACGTCAGGCTATACCCCGCCAGATAATTGTCGGGGAAGCTATGCCGGAAGGTATAGAGGTTCATGGACTAGAAGAGGGATTTATTGCACTGCCGCGATGGTAAAACCATCAATTCATAAATATATAGAAAATACAAATACTTACCAGAATAAAATTATGATGATAGATAGAGTATTTTTGACAAAAATACTCTACTTATTAAAAGATACGTTTGAAAAAGTAAGATTTATTGAATAAGATGGCGTGGGTAATTAGCCGTAATTTTTACAGAGCGTAACCACTAAAGCGTGGCCGGTTTGCACAAAAAACAAACCATATATCAAATCAAGAATAGGAAAATGGAAATGTCCGTTCCGTCCAACCATGAAAATAGCGGTGATAAAACATCACTAATTGTGCCGAACGATTCTCAACAGCAAGAACAGGGTACACTGGTGTCGCTCTCAGTATCAGGAAGACAGATATATGACAATCCCGCGATTGCCTATCTTGTCAGCCTTGGATCAAAACGCAGTCGCAAGACCATGAAATCATTTTTGGACATCGTGGCAAAAATGTTGGGATACCAAAATGTACATGACTGTACCTGGCATGCACTTCGTCGCCACCATATTCAAGCAATTATGGAAATGCTTTCAGATTCGGGTAAAGCTCCCGCTACAATTAATACTTATCTTTCCGCCTTGAAAGGAGTTGCATTGGAAGCATGGTCAATGAAACAACTCGACACCGACAATTTTCAACATATAAAACAAGTGCGTTCTGTCAGGGGAAATCGATTACCAAAAGGCAGGGCACTTGAGCGTTATGAAATAAAAACTTTATTTTTTACCTGCGAAAATGATATCAGTACAAAGGGGTTACGTGATGCCGCTATCATTGGGGTGCTTGTGGGATGCGGACTTCGTCGTTCAGAAATTGTTTCACTCGATATGAAGCATATTATTCGTCGCGAACAAGCATTAAGAGTGATGGGGAAAGGTAATAAAGAACGATTAGCTTATATGCCAGAAGGGACATGGGAACGTTTAAATAGCTGGATAGATGAAGTGCGTGGGGATCATTCTGGTCCACTTTTTACCCGGATCCGTCGTCATGATGATGTAACCGATAGCCGTTTATCAGATCAAGCCATCTATCACATTCTTGAAACCCGTAGAATAGAAAGCGGATTAGAAAAATTTGCTCCACATGATTTGCGCAGGACTTTTGCATCAGCCATGCTGGACAACGGAGAAGATATTGTAACCATCAAAGATGCAATGGGGCATTCAAGCATCACGACAACCCAAAAGTATGATAGACGTGGAGATGAACGTCTAAGAAATGCCGCTAGAAATCTGAATTTTTGACAGGGATAATAAGTTTTGCGATTGCGTTTTTATGGACGGGATTGTACAGCGCACTGGATAAACCCTAAAAAATATTATTAATGATTGCCCGAAATAATGTTCGGGCAATCTATCAACGAGCAAACACGTTACTCTATATCTATCTTGATTGGGCAAACAAATCCATCAGGCTTTATAGCTAACAAATCACATCTTAGTCGATCGACGACATGTTCTGCAGTATTACCAAGAAACGCGGCTGATAATCCAGTTCGACCAAGAATGCCTAAAACAACCACACCAGCATTGAGTTCATCACATATTTCAGGGATGACTTTTTCCGGTATACCTTCACGAACGTGAGTTTGCTGCTCATCAATATAGAATTTCTGTCTCAATTCTTTCATGGCGATCAAATGTTGACCGCGCAATGCCTGATTATACACATTAGGGTTAAAGTCAGGCAATTCAGTTGCAATATTTAAAGGTGCTACCGGATAGGCACTAACGAGATGGATCAGAGGGTCTTTTACAATTCGATTGGCAAGTTCTTGTGTCTCACGCACCAATTTCAGATTCAATTCATTATGATAAGGTTCTTCATTAGATAAATTAACAGCAACAGCAGCAGAACCATTTTCTGGCCATACTTGATCTTTTACCATCCAGACTGGGCAAGGGCACTTACGTAGCAAATGCCAGTCAAGTGGAGTAAAAATCATTGATTCTAATCGGGAATGTTGATGTGCCATTTTCAATAATAAGTCGTGCTTTTCAGTAATAACTTCTTGAATAATGGCTTCATAAGGACGATTATGCCAAACTACTTTGATCTCAATATCAATACCTGATTCAAGATAGTAATGGGCTTGTTGTTTTATCCAAGCGATTCGTTGGCCTATGACACCTTTGCGCATAGCATTTCTTTCTTCTGGAGAAAGTAAGGTAGTCATTTCATATGAAAGGTCATAAATCGGTAAAAATGCTTTAATCTGCCCACCATTGCGCTGCACGATATAGACTGCGCGTCTTAGAGCGGGCTGATCATCCTGATTAGGATCAATCGCAACCAAGAGATTTTGGTAGTTTGCCATATTGAGTTCCTCGCAGAGTCTGAATGCCTCTTTCATACAGAAGATAAACCAATATAGACAACTATAACAGGGTAAGAGTAAGCCAGATCAGCAAAATATAGTGATCTGGCTTAAAATTTAACTAACGTCAGGACACATTAGCTAGAGTTTTACCAACCAATTCTGACAATTTATTCATATCTTCGATCGCAATATACTTACCCTTAACAGCTAAAATTCCATTTTTCTGGAAGCGACCAAGTAGGCGACTAATTGTCTCAACAGTCAAGCCTAAGTAATTACCAATGTCACCACGTGTCATGGTTAGGCGAAATTCACGAGGAGAAAAACCACGTTGTGAAAAGCGACGTGACAGGTTGTAAACGAAAGCAGCCAATCTCTCTTCTGCGTTCTTTTTGGAAAGTAACAGGATCATTTCTTGGTCACCTTTGATTTCTCCGCTCATCAAACGCATCATTTGCTGGCGGAGATTAGGCATTTTTCCAGAAAGATCATCCAGCGTTTCAAATGGGATTTCACATACCATTGAAGTTTCCAAAGCCTGAGCAAAGCTTGGATGTTCAGTATTAATGATGGCATCAAATCCAACTAAATCACCAGCAAGGTGGAAACCTGTAATTTGTTCATCACCTTCTTCGGTAATAGTATAACTTTTGATGGTCCCAGAACGGATGGCATAGAGTGATTTTAGTGCATCACCGGCCTTAAATAATGTTTGCCCTTTCTGGATAGGTTTCTTACGCTCAATAATGTTATCAAGCTGATCAAGTTCATGCTCATTTAAGGTAAAAGGAATGCAAAGCTGGCTAATGCTACAATCCTGACAGTGGATTGCACAACCACCAGATTGAATCCGACGAATAATACGTTGTTTTTCCGGGATCATAGGGGATGCTCATTAGAAGTGATTGATATGTGTAAATTTAACATATTTAGGTTGCCCTGATAAGAGCAAGATACTGCCATTAATCGCGGTATTTATCATCACCTGTGGAAAAAATAATTTTTTTGTATTAACGTCTGGCTTGCGTAAAATCTTAGCCATTCAATATAATATTTTAATAAAAATGAAATTGAATTAAGAATATATTGATACAATACGCATTGATGGTGTTATTTGGTTACAAATATATGGAATAGGATTATGACATGAGTGAATGGTCATTAATTGCATTTACAATGATAGCACAAAGCTCGGTGGGACTTGTATTAATGAGCGGGCTTTATACATACTGGATTAAACATGAATCAAACATATGGCAACATTCAGTAACCATTTTGGTGCAAAAAATATTATTAAGGACATTGTTAGTCAGTAGCGCATTAGCAGGGATAGGACTAGTTGCTTCTTTGAACATTATAGAACGATTTAATGTCTATCACGCATTGCAGAACGTAATACATAAATGGGTAAGAATAGAAACAATTTTTGCGGTCATCTACTTTGGTTTATTGGTCTTATATATACTTTTATCTGTGATTACAAAGCGCGCATATATTTATATTATGCTGGTAATTGGGGTTATTGGTTTAATTGACCTTTACTATATGGCAATTATTTATGTTAATAGTGCCATGATCACTTGGGCAAACATGAATACCTACTTTTTATTTTATAGCGCAGTATTTACATTAGGGCCTGCATTGGCGTTGTCATTTATTTCCTACCCCTTAGGAAAATATCTTCGAGGAAGATTATCCACCAAATTAGTAATGGCAGCTTTGCTGGTTGTTTTCATAAGTGTCACCATGCGACTGATTGAGCAACCTGCTTATATGGAATGGTTATCAGAAATTACAATCGTTAATGATAATGTTATTTTTCCACTTCAAGCTGAATTTAAAATCAAAAGCGCCTTTGGGTTAAGAATGATTTCATGGTGTCTGTATATTATTGCAATGGTCATCTGGACTTTTTCCTTATGGAAGGAAAAGTGTAATGCATTGATTGGTAACGATTATTTTATTCTTATCGGAGCGGCCATCATGTTTGTTGCTGAATTGATCAATCAATATACATTTTTTATTATGTGAAACGTATGATAGGTCATTCACACTGTCTCAATTGATTATCCCATTTTTCACTCTTCTTTCGATATAACGGAAACTGTGACAACGTAACGGTTTCCGTTATGCGCTAAAGTAACCATATTTATAATTTCAAAAGAAATATTTTCATATGAATATTATAAGGTGTTATTTTCATTTTTTTGTGGTGGCGCACAAATTTAAAATTAATTATTAACTTACAATTAATATTATAAGAATTATTTTTCATATCTATATAAAATAGATTTATTCGGCATAATATTGCAGATTGCTTTTTATGCAACCGCAATGATCGAAAATTAAACAGTGTATTTTCAGTTAGTTATTGTGGGGGTTTTACTATCTCCGCAAGACATTTTCCGTTAAAACAGAAAATAAAAACAAATATATTAAATATTTTATAAAAATTTAATATAAGACAAGGCAAAAAGAATCAATTAAAAGGTTATATGATTATGACTAAACAATTTCATCCTAATTTAAATGTAGATGCATTGTTTTTGGGACCAAAATCAGAAAACGCTGTTTTTTTTAGGGAGATGATGGATTATGCAGTAAGCGAACATTTGCATTGGCGTTCAGGTTTTCACCCCGAAGATTCAACCTTGACCACATCCGTTGATCGCTATGAACATGACTATAGAGAAACGCTTTATTGTACAGAAGGGATCTTAAATCAGCTATCAGCAAAACTGAAAAACACGTCTATTCCTTTCTTTTCCCCCCGTTACCAAGGCCATATCAGCAGTGATACCTTGATGGTTTCTAATCTTGCCTACGTTATGGCCATGATGTACAACCCGAATAACTGTAGTTATGAAGCATCCCCGACAACAACTGAATTAGAGCTTGAATCAGGATTAGATCTTTGCCGCATGTTTGGCTATAACCCTCAGCAATCCTGGGGACATATTACGTCTGGTGGTACAGTTGCTAACTATGAGGGGTTGTGGGTAGCCAGGAATTTAAAAACGTTGTCTTTTGCGATATCTCAACATTCTAAAGCAAAAGATCTCATCGACCATAAGACATCTCGGCAATTGAAAAATATGCCAACCACTGAACTTTTGGATTTGATTACCGAATTGCAAAAACGTGGACTCTTTGAAGAAATTCGCGAGATGACATGTCGTGGTACTGGTGTTAAAGCGGAAATTCTAGGCAAACTACTGGTTCCTCAATCCAAGCACTATTCCTGGATGAAAGCCGCAGATATTTTCGGTATTGGTCAAGAAAACATTATCTCATTACCTGTAAATGAGAATTATCAAACTGATATTGCCCAAATGCGGAAAATCACCTTTGAATTAATTGAACAAGGTGAGCCAATCCTGGCAATGATTGCTGTAGTGGGAACGACTGAAGTTGGAGCCATTGATCGGATTGATGAAATTATTGCGTTGAGGAAAGAGTGTGAGGAACGTTATGGTGAGTCATTCTATATTCACGTGGATGCCGCTTATGCGGGATATGCATGTTCCATGCTCCTGAATGAGCAGGGAGAATTTGTAGAATATGATGAACTAGCCAGTTATCACCGTTCAGTGGGGATCATGCCGGAAAATATTAGTTGGCCAAAACCTGAAGTTTACCAGAGCTTCAAGGCATTGAAAGAAGTTGACTCGATTACTGTGGATCCGCATAAAGTTGGCTTCATTCAATATGCAGCGGGCGCTATTTGCATGAAAGATAAACGCATTCTCAAATTAATCTCTTCGCATGCAGCATATGTATTTGAAGATAATGATGATAAAACAAATACCATCAATCGGGGAATTCTTGGTTCATCCATCATGGAAGGTTCAAAATCGGGAGCAACGGCAGCGGCACTTTGGGCTGCACATCGTCTGCTACCTTTGAATATTAATGGATATGGAAAAATAATTGCTGCTGGCATTGTTACAGCACAAAGACTGTTAAATAAATTGGCAAACCTGTCGCCAATAGAAATCGGTAAACATCGATTTGAAGTGCATACCTTTCCATCTCCTGATTTTCATATGATAAATTTTACGTTCAAAGAAATTGGTAATGAAAGTCTGAACAATCATAATGCGCTCAACAAACGTTTATATGAGCTTTGCTCATACTCTACAGGGCGTGCTTATACCAACGATTTTCTCACATCATCAACCATATTAGATTATAAAGAATATGGTGATACACCATGGCACTATGCAGAGAGGTGTGGTTTTAGTCGTAGTGAATGGGAGAAAGTTCGCAATATCTATGTGCTGCGAGCAGCGGTAATGACTTATTGTTTACGCAATGAAGAGCATTTTGAAGAATTCTGGCAACAGCTTCAAGCTATCTTTGTTAAAAAACTAATCCAGATTGTGGATGAAGAAGAGAAAAAAGCTATATTAAGGTTATCTCTGGATACATCATTTATTGGTTAATAAATATAAGATTAAATATTAACCAGTACTATTTAACTAATTGAAAATAATTTTTTAATTCCCAAAAAGAGCTTGCATTTACCTAAGCTCTTTTTTATTTCAGACATTTCTCTTTTATTTCTCATAAGATATCCGATTGGCTATTTATTTTCCTAATACAATCAATAAAAAATCATTACCCTATAATTATATGAAAAATAAAGAAATATAAAAAAATAAACAATCAATATACATAATAATGTGATTATAATCACAAAATAAAAACATTTTAAATGCGAACTGAAGTTATTGATGTTTAAATCAAAAAATTATTACTGTATTAAATTAACATGTAATGAGACTATAAGTTTAACTTTTAAACATTAAACATGGTTATTTTTATTAATATTTTTATGAATAATTATAAATTAATTAAGTACAACTGATATATAGAGTTAATAAGAAGCATTATTAAATATTAATGAAGATTGATGTAATTAAAAAATGAACACATAAGACATTTGGTATTATTAAAAACAATAACAGCAAGATAAGGTGTTTAACAATGCTTATCATTATTGTTTTCGGTTATTTTGATAAAAAGCATGTCTGTCAAATTGTTTGATTGTTTTAATAAACAAGGAGTTGTGTAAATAAAAAGATAAAACCACCAGTGTTCACCAATGGCTGACAATGTTCAATTAAATAAATGTTTTTATGGGGATAATAATTATATGTCACTTATAATTGAGCCTATTAAAGGAAGTTTTGGTGCTTATATAACCTGCCAAAATGTTTCATTTTTATCATCAGAAGAATATAAAAAAATAAAATTATACTTATCAAATTATGCTCTGTTAATTTTCAAGAATCAAAAGATGGATGATGAAGTATTGGTAAATTTTGCAAAACAAATAGGAAGCGGAAAACTCGAAGAACCAGCCAGAAAAATTTCGTTATCAGACAACCGAAAATATGTCGCTTATTTGACTAATCTTCGTGATAGTCATGGCGAGCTATTGGGTTTTGCCGGAAATGATACCGATTATTGGCATTCTGATCAGGAATTTAGGATTAACCCTGCTTCAGTTAGCATCTTATATGGTGAGGTCGTGCAATTTAGCGGTGGTAATACATCTTTCGCTTCAACATCAGTAAATCATCTCGCTTTTACCCCTGATGAAGTGTCAGTACTGAGTAACTTATATTCTACTCGTCAGCCTGCTTCTTCACATGACAATGTACCCCATATTACCGTTGCCCATCCTGTCATTCTTGAAAATGTGCAAACGAAAAAACGTTATGTTTATGTCAGTGAAAATACTATCGCATTTTTCCGCGATGAAGAAGTTTTACCAAACTCTGACATCCTCAAAAAATCCATTTTAGATAAGATTTTATCACCAGAAAATATTTATTCACATCAATGGGAAGAAGGTGATTTGTTGCTATATGACAATAGCCAGCTTTTACACCGCCGTGAATGTTTTACCGGAAATAGATTTATCAAGGGATTAAAAATATATCCTGATGCATCGTACCAACCTGAAATACCGGGTTGGATTGTTGGGGGAAATTGATATGAACCTTACTAAAGAACAAGAGAAATCTATTACTCAATTGGTCAGAAACAGTAATAGAAAATATACTCAAGGGCGCGAGCTAAGTCCGGCTGAACCTATGTTAATCAGAGCGGGAATCGCTGGTGATTTGCCATTTAATAGCTTAACTACGGATGTGGTAACTGGTTGTTTGCCAGAAAGTATGGCTTGTTATGGAATGTGTTTTTCCGCCATTTCGAGCTGGGAAAATGGTATCGACTTTGGTAAACGAGTCAATAATTATTTGGATGAAGATATCTTCTCCTGTGATCTAAGAGCATTACCTGATTCGCAAAAATACATCAGATGTGGATGGAATAGTGATCCTTCGTGGAATTGGCCATTATCGACACGAATGGCTGAATTAGCACGGAAAGAAGGGGTGTTAATGATCTTTATCACCAAATCCTTTAAAAAAATGACTGATGAGATTGCACAACGTCTAGTTGCTGTTAAGGCCGAGATGAGAGTTTCTGTCAGTGCGCTAGATACCAATGAGCAATTACAGAAACGACTCGACTTTATTGAATATTATCGCAATACAGGCGGGATAGTTATTCCAATTGTATTAACAGCATTTTTTAAAGATCTCACACTAATGGAACGACAGAAAAATATTGTCGATTGGATGGTCATTCATGACTATCCAGCCGCTGAAAACAGCCTGAGATTTCCAGAGGATGCTAAAATTTCTGAGCTTATTGAGCCTAGTATGGTCAGGCCATTGGATAAAGGAGACCAATTTTGGAGTGGACGTTTATACCCAGATCAACTCGTCTTTCCTACCACAACTACTGTCCCGGAGGACTATCGAGGGATTAATAGTAGTTATCTTTCCGAACTGGATATAGATGAAATTCATCAATTATTTCTTGATCCGGTTAAAACACATCAAGAGGTCATGCAATCTAATTTGCCACTGTCTAGTCCCAAAATGTGCGGAGTCTCTGATACGCATCGTCGTGCTAAAAAACATTGAGAAGGTGTAAAAATGAAAATCAGCGAAATAGTAGAGTCAGAAAATGGCTCCAAGAAATATTTGCTATCAGCAAATGACTTCGATTTAAGAAAAAGTGTTGAATCAACTTTCTTTATTCATACAGATCAACATTTGCCTTATCTCTGTATATCTAGTCAATACGGTTGTGCTGTTGGTTGTGTGTTTTGTGAAACAGGTAGGCAACAACCGCTGGGAAATATGACAACAGAACAAATAGTAGATCAGGTTTTGTTATGTAATGAACATTTATTGCATTCAGGTGCTTTAGGTGATAACCAAAGGCTTAACACGATATTATTTGCTGGAATGGGTGAGCCAATGTTGAATTTAAAAGAGATCAACGGCGCAATAAGCGAGTTCAAAAAACAAACATTAGCAAATAGGGTGACACTGACAACAGTGGGTATTCGTCACGCTGGAGATAAAATTTATGATCTTCCGCTTGATATGATTTCTATTTCTCTTCATGCCACGACAGACGAACAACGCAATATGCTGATCCCATCAAAAGCGAAATTTGGTATCAAAGATCTTCTTGGTCATTTTTCAGAGTATCATCACCGTACAGGTGTTCCTGTTATTGTTAATTATCTAATGTTAAAAGGAATAAATGATTCCCAAGAGGATTTAGCACGATTAAAAGATTTAGTGGACAAAGACACGTTCATTATCAAGTTAAAGTACTTAAATGAAGTTAGTGATATCAATGGAATAACATTGAATCCTTCAGACAAGATGCCGTCTTTTGCCAAAGCACTTATCGAAGCAGGTTTTCAGTGCATATCAGATAAAAGTGATGGCACAGAAATTTTCGGGGGTTGCGGACAACTAAAATCTCAGGTTAGAGATATTCGCAATAAATATCGAATTATGTAATGTGCCATTATTACGTCATAATCTGTATCAGTTTGAGTTTATAGGATGGACGCTCCACATCAAATATCAATTTCGCCTAAAATGGTGATATTTGTTAACGGCAGGAGCGTCCGTCGCAATAAGTTAATAATTTCGTCTTTGCTTCATTTTATCCCTGTCCATATCGTCCAGAAATCTTTCTCAGCAATATCCGTTTCAGTACCCAGCAATTTTTCAATGTGCCTGATTAGATGAGCTATTTTTTCATCACTTAATTCATGCAAAATAGATCGGCCCTTGCGCGCCTGAAAATCTGCCGCTAACTGTAAAAAATTTTTATAGGTAGTGCGTTTTTCCAAAAGAGAAAATACCTTCACTTGTTTAAAACCAACAGATTGTAATCCACCGATCACTTCAACATTGTCTGGCCTGCGTTGATTTTCAAAATCTTGTAGGTGAGGATAAAGATCAAAGATATAACCACGAATATGTTCAGGTGATCCAGGGCGTTGGATATCTTGCAACGTTCTGTCCTGCAAAATATACATTCCACCAGAGCGTAATAAGCGATAGGCTTCAGCAAAACAAGTATTCCTATTTTCTTGACTGATATGATGGATAAGTGCTCTTTCAAAGATAATATCCTGACTGTTATCAGGTAAACCAGTGCAAAGAGCATCACCTTGTTTGAAAACGATATTTAGCAAACCTTGAGTATTTTCCGCTGCATCAGCCAGCATCTGCTGAGAAAAGTCAACGCAAGTCACCTTTCTGGCTCCCATTTTCAGCCATGCCAAAGAATAAATACCTCCACCACAACCAATATCCGCGATCTCCTTATCGCGTGGATCCACCAGCTTCTGCATTAAATCGAACCATTCTTGTTGGGCTTCACGACCAAGGTAAGTGTGTCTATTTTCTTGGGCATTAAAATTGATTGGCATAATAGTTATCCCTTATGATTGTTTTTATTGAATTTCTGTAACTTATTAATTGGTAATAGGGATTACACCTAAAGAAACACCTAATCCCATTAAAATGATGCCAATGATACGATTGAGTATGGTTTGCTTTTCCAACATTGTGGCTCTAAGTTTATGGTGAGAAAAGAAAGTTGCTACTCCAATAAACCAAATAAGATGCATAAGAGACATAAAGATCCCATAACCAATTTGTAATTCAATATCAGTTGATGGTGAAACAATTTGAGTAAATATACTGACAACAAAAAGTGTGGTTTTTGGATTTAATACATTAGTTAGAAAACCCGTTCTAAAAGAAGCCATTGAGATATCTTTGCTTGAGTTAACATCAATATAAACTTCTGTTTTTGATATGAGAGTTTTGTAGCCAATATAGATCAGGTAAACCGCCCCTGCAATTTTTATAGTAAGCAAGATGCTGGGGGAGTGAGCAATCAAAATACCAATACCCAGAATGGAATAAGCAACATGCACCAAGACTCCTGACGCTATCCCGAACGCCGCTATTATGCCCACTCGTCGGCCATAAAGATAACTGTTACGAGTAATCATCGCAAAATCAGCTCCAGGACTGATAACAGCAAGAATGGTAATAACGGCTATAGTAATTAACTCTGTCATTATGTCCTCTAATCATCACTTGTCATATTTTACTAACTTATTCTGTTGATTTTTTTGACTAAAGAATAACGATTAATTTACGCTAGAATGATTGAGAAAAAATCAACGATAATACGCAGAACTACTCAGAAAGGAGAGTAATGAAAAATCTTCCTTCATTAAATGCACTACGGGTATTTGAAACAGCAGCCCGTTACCAAAATTTAGTCAAAGCGTCGGAAGAATTATTCGTAACACAGGGCGCTGTAAGTCGTCAGATCCGACAATTAGAAACGGCTTTAGGGGTAATATTGTTTGAACGGAGAAATAGGGGGATCTTTTTAACGCCGGCAGGAGAAAAACTCAAACAAGCTTGCCAACAAGCATTTGGATTACTGACATTGACAATTGATGATCTTCAACAAACTTCACAATTAACACCATTAGTTGTTTCATGTGAACCCACGATTATGATGAAATGGCTCATTCCCAAGCTAATGGAATTTAAAGCAAATAATCCTGATATCGAAATTCATTTAGTCTCTGGCGGTGGCAATATCGATTTTTCACGCAGTTCAGTAAATTTAGCCATTCGTCGCAATGATTTTCTTTGGGATAAAAGCTACGTTGCTGAACAATTGGCAAGAGAATGGATAGGCCCGATTTGTTTACCTAACGCAGAGGATCATGTTATCACACACCAGCCACTTACTATATTACATACCCGTACTCGTCCTGAAGCATGGAATGATTGGATGTCAGGCGTTAAGCAAATTATCCAAAAACAGCATGAGCTCTGGTTTGAACACTTTTATATTCTATTGGAAGCTGTGATGGCTGGACATGGAATTGGAATAAGCTCCATCTATATGATTGAACAAGAATTAAGTGATAAGAGAATAAAGGCACCTTATGGTTTTATTCCAGATGGATCTGCCTATTATCTGATATCACCAGAAATTTTCGAAGCCAATGCACCACAAACTATCTTTCTTGAATGGTTAAAAAAAGCATTCCATGAAACCCAAACCCGACTTGTTGTTAGTGTCTCTGGTTAGCCTATTTAGTCAAGGCAATAAAGCTAAAGGCTACCATATCCACCTGATTTATTGACGGTTTTTGTGTTGAGGCGCTTTAATTAGGTGACACTGTCACCAATAAATCTTTTAGTGTTAGCCCAATTGCCACGATAAAACAGCTTCCCAGCATCATCATAGTTATCGCAGTGCCGTATTGTGATAACAACATATAGCTAAATCATATCAATATGACATAATATCTAAACCTAAGATGACAAGGCATAAAATGAGATGGGCTACAGTTTAGATTTTCGAAAGAGAGTATTGGCATACAAAGACAAGCATTCGTTGACTTTTGAACAAACGAGTGCACATTTTGAAGTCTCCATGCGCACCTTGTTCCGGTGGTGCAATCAGATAGAACCTTGCATGACCCGCAATAAACCTGCCACGAAAATCCCTGATGCAGTGCTCATGGCGGATGTCCAACACTTTCCCGATGACTATCAATGGGAAAGAGCAAAACGTTTAGGTGTCTCACAATCGGCTATTCATTATGCCTTGAAACGGCTTCGGATCACCCATAAAAAAAACGTTAAAACACCCTCGCGCTGATCTTCAGGCTCGTCAGGCATTTATCGAGCGCATCAGCGACTATGAGCGGGCTGGCAGGCCGATTGTGTATTTGGATGAAAGTGGTTTTGCTCAGGCGATGCCACGTCAACATGGCTATTCGGAAAAAGGGTTACGCTGTTTTGGTTCGCATGACTGGCACGCAAAAGGCCGTATCAACGTCATTGGTGCCATTCTCGAAAATACCTTCGTCACCTTAAGCTTGTTTACCGAGAATATTAATGCCGATGTTTTTTATGCGTGGATGACACAAGATTTGCTGCCAAAGCTTCCACACGGCGCCGTGATAGTGATGGACAATGCATCTTTCCATAAACGGAATGATACGGCACAAGCGATAGCAGACAGCAGATGTCAACTGGAATGGCTTCCCGCTTATAGTCCGGATTTGAACCCAATAGAACACAAATGGGGCGGAGCAAAAGTGATCAGGAGGCAAAAAAGATGTTCGGTTGATGAGTTGTTTACGGAGCATATTGAATATGTCAGGTTATGATGATTCTGCTATAGTAATTATTGGAAGTAAAAACAAAATGGTTAGATTGTTCAAACTTTCTGAGATAGCTAATATTTGACCTTTATACTGCTTTGCCCGATTTGCCAAAATCGAAGTGCTTACCGGAGCAGCAAAGCCAAGTGTAGATCCCCATAACATCAGACAAGCCAGGCTAAAAAGCAAAGACAGGGGCAATAGCATAAATGCAGAACAGGTAATGAAAAGTAAAACTATTACCAACAAAAGTGCACATTCAGCTCTGATATTCAGGTACTTCATAAGACTTACGGATAGATTACCCAAACCAAGCCCGATACCAAATGCAGAAACAGAGATACCAACCGCCCCTGTTCCCAAATCGTAATGATGTCTTAAAACCTCTCCAGTTAATATAAAAGCAGATACTGCTGTACCATTCCAAAATCCTTTTGCCACAAGAGGGCGAATTAAGTTCCTCTGGTATCTAAATTGAAATATTGCCCTTTGGTGAACTGCTTTTAGGTTATAAATCTGATTTGAAAAGTATTTTCTACTTAAAAATTTTTTGCTTAAAAAATAGAGCAGAAGACAGCCTGTTGCATTCACTAAAAATGGCATCTGCCAATAAAATAACTCTGTTAAAACACCGGCAAAAATAGGACCTCCTGAAATTCCGGCTGTCATACCAAGCATGACAATTCCCATCGCCACTGCCTGTTTATTCGGTGGGAATAGTTCTGCGGCCAGCGCAAAAATGGTCGGAATCAAAGCGGCAGAAGCAATACCACCAAAAATACGTAACCCAATTGCAATCTCCAAGTTGGGGGCTATCGTTAATGCTAGTCCATCAAGGGACAGAAATAGCAAGGATACCAGCAGTAATTTGCGCCGATTTATCCGATCGGACAACCAGCCAAAAATCGGTGCTGCCAGTGCATAGGCAAGGGCATAACCAGAGACCAGCCAAGTGGTTTTGTCTGTTGTTGTTCTAAACGCATCAGCCAAGGGCTTGAGCATAGGGGACAACATAAATTCTGTCGCACCAATGAAAAATACAATAAGTGAAAATATAAGTAATATCATAGATAGAAGAGTACGTGGTGGCATATTTAAGCCTCCTTAGATATAAGAAGTGGGGTTGGTATTTGATAAAAGTAAGGATTATTAGATATGGCAATTGATCTGCTCTATCAGGATCAGGACAGCAACTTAGCTAAGTTTTATGATCAGTCAGAAGAAATGATTTTTATCGTAAGCAAAAATCAATGAAAATATGAAGGAAAACTCACTGCTAGTCATTGCCAACAGTGAGTTTCGGTTATCGAAAAAATAGTTAATTTTTTATTAACTAAAATTTCCAATTGGCGTTCAGGAATACACTATTATCCTTATGGTTGTCTGATAAAACACCGCTATATCCCAATGATAGTGTAGTATTTTTATTAATTTCCAATTGCGTACCTGCCTTAACGACAGCAGAATCCTGTGCGGCTGAAACACTGTTGACAGTAAACGTGGTATCGCTATTACTAAAACTTAATTTAGTGTCACGATCTACATTGCCAAACTGATGTTGCCAACCCAGTTCACCATATGCTCCTACAGTGATTTCATTTTCGGTCTGCCATTTTTGATCGACACGTAAACCTAATGTGGAAAAGGTTACATTTTTCGATTGTTTCTTACCGTTCAGTGCAGCAGCACCGCCATGTTCATTAATGCCTTCATTACGGAAATTAACATAAGATAGGTTGGCGAATGGTTCCAAATTCAGCCAAGAAGTATTTATTCCGTAAGCTGCCTCAGTAAACAATTGACCGGTCTGAGCACCATATTTCGCTTTCAGATTGTCAGATTGATGACCAAAAGCAACCGAACGTTTGGTATCAAAACGATGCCAACTGTAAGTAGTTCCGGCACGCAATGCCAAAGCATCAATCTGTTTGCTGCCATATAGAGCCAAATGAAAATTGTTACTGCGTGCTGAAGTATTATATCCACCATTCAAAGAAGAGCGGGTATATCCGGTAGCGACACCAAATCGCCAATCATCACTCAATTCTTTATCCACTCCTAATAACACGCCATAGTTGGATACACGATAACCATTGGCTTCACTATTACCATTGGCACGTTGCCAGTTACCTATTATTTGTCCCCAAGAGCCGTTTTTATCCGCTTTGATATCCTGTTCAATGGTTCCACCATGAGCCTGACGCAAACGGGTGTTCAGAGTATCGCGCATATAGCGGCTATTATTGATTTGTGCCGCAGCAATATCAGCATGGATCTGCCCGGAAGAAAGTTGCCGAAATGCTTGACGCGCTTGCGCCGCTGTATCAAACATCAAGATACTTTCATAAACCGGATGGCCAAAACTCAGATTATCAGCGGCACTAGCAACCGCACGTTCATTAGCAGTCATTCCTAAACTGGCAAATGTGGTGGAATTACGTTTTATATCCAACATCACTCGATTAGTTTGGTAACTAAGCTCAGTGCCAACGAACAAATAGTTTGGCACCACGGTTGCAAACTTGCCGTTGATACCAAGGTTTGCTTGCAGAATATTATATTGCTGCCCAAGCAAACTACGAACTTCCTGCTGCGATAACAAGTTACTACTATTTTCCAGAGTGACTTGCACTTCACCGCCTTTCAACGTTGCTAAGCCATTGCTGATAATACGATCACTATGACCCAGGCTATTTGGTACAACTTCTACCAGATAGCGCGAACCAGCTTGGAAAGTAACATCACGATCAACTTTCAGCGTACCGCCAGAACTTAGGCCAGAGTTGGTACTTAAGCTTCCGGGTGCAATATTGGCGCCGGAATTGGCTAATAGTGAACCGACTGTACCATCTCCTCCCAACATTGCGCCATTTTTCACAGTAACATCCGAAGCTATGGAGCCGCTAACCAGTAAACGGCCTTGTTCCACCATAGTTGGCCCTTTATAGGTGCTATTTTTACCGGCAAGTTCGAGTGTTCCGTTACCGATTTTCGTTAATCCGCCGTGACCGGAAATATCATTACCCCAACTGTCATAGGCGCATTCAATACCATTGCAGACTCGTTCTACAGTCGTGCCTTTCTCAACTATGCCGCCAATACCTGGAATATTGGCGATAAATTGAATTTCAGAATAAGAGCCAGGAATATAGAATTTCTTGGGAATATCCTTTTCTGTGATGAACATCCTTGGACCATCAATAGCATCTTTCAGGCTCAGCATTCCCCACCCATACATGTCATCCAAACCTGGTTCACCTAAATCAGTTGCCGTGGTTTTGAGGACATCAGCGATTTGTCCAGCAGTCATGTAGGGAAAACGTTGCATTAAGACAGCAGCGGCTCCAGCCACATGTGGCGATGCCATTGATGTCCCTGTGTAGGCATCGTAGGTAGGATCAATGGTAATTTCACCATCTTGGAAAGCATCTTCGTCGATTTTTCCATTCACCTTGGAAACGAATTTTCCCGTACTACTGTAAATTTTTGTTCCTGGTGCGGACAAACAGTAACTGGCAGTATAATCACAACGCGTTGATGAAACGTTAATTTCGTTTTCTCTGGTCAGGTTGGCAACACTGAGGTAGTTTTTCAATGCATCAGGGAAGAAGTAGGGCATACCCGCATGTAACCAAGTGACGTTATAGTTATTTGCATTTCCCGCGGCAAAAACAACTAATTTTCCATGACGCGCTGCACGCAATAGGCCTGCAGTTCTCGTTATATAGTCATCGAGTTCTGGAATTGGAGAGCGGCTTAACCGATCCAAATCATCCTTAATCGGTGTGACATAATTAATGAGATCTTGCAGTTTGACTGAGTAGTACTTGACTGTCCCATTTTCCCATCGTTTAGGTTTGCCGTTTTCATCAGTTTCATAGCGAGGGCGAACTCCCCAACTGTTATTAATGACACGTACATTGCTTTGGATCATGGCTTCTGTGCGGTTATAGGAATTTTGCAAATATTTTCCGGTAACCAAACCCGCATCAAACGCCACACCGTGCATTTCCTTGCCGTCTCGGTTTGCTGCAATGATCCCAGAAACATGGTTACCATGAGCTCCAAAACTGATAATCCCAGTGTCGGGGTCTTTATCGTAATTCCAGGTATCTTCTGGGCTTAGAATTTTCAGTTTGCCTGCAAATTCAGGATGATTGGTAACGGCTTCATCCAATACACCAACATTAATACCTTTTCCTGTGTAACCACGAGCATAAGCATAATGGGCACCAATAGCGGCCAATCCCCACTGATGATTAAATTCATCTGATAACCAACTATTTGGTGAGTTTTTCTTACCTTGTTCCTGATATTCAGTAGCGGCCATTGAAACATTAACAGGTAATAATCCAAAAAATAATGTTATCCACAGAAAAATCGGTCGTGCCGAATTGTTTTTTTTCATAATAGAGATTCCATTTTTCAAAAAGTGGCAACTTTCAATTCGCTGTCTGGAACGTCGCTCCTTGAAAAGTCCTTATTAATAAAACCGATGACAATAATTAAGATGTAACAAGTAGGCTATGGTGAGATGAGCTATTTTGAATTATCTACAATATAGACCATAAATATCTTCTGCCTACAAATTGCTATAGCATAATAATTAAACGCAAAATGCAAGCTGGAAATTAACTTTATTGCAACTTTCTTGCAACAATAAAGATCATGCAAATAACATTATTCTGTTTAAAATTCCTTTGAAGTGGCATAATTTTGGTGTGATATGAATTAATTGAATGTTATTAGTTTGTGGTTTTTGTATGAATTGCGATAAGCATCTCGCCCCCAATTATAGTTTGCCTTTTGTTAACGTGAGAGCCGCAGGTATGCATCAGGGGTAATTGCAACTGTGCAACAAATTGGAACCGCTATTACATCGAAAGTAGAGTAAATCACGAGGATATCAAAAGTGATCAGACCATTTACAAAAGCAGATATGGATACGGTTTTATCTATTTGGTTGGAAGCCTCCATTAAAGCCCACGGTTTTGTGGGGGCTGAATTTTGGCAATCGCAAGTCAAAAACATGAGGAATATCTATATTCCGACTTCAGAAGTGTATGTTTATGTGCAAAATTCTAATATTGTCGGTTTTTATGCACTTCACGAAAATAACTTGGCCGCAGTTTTTGTATCACCAGATAAACAGGGGCAGGGAATTGGCAAGGCATTAGTGGATGATGCTAAAAACCGAAGAACTGAACTCACGTTATCGGTTTATCGGCAAAACCAAGCAAGTTACGAATTCTACTTATCGCAAGGGTTTTATGTTGTTAGCGAAGAAATAGATGAACACACTGGATGCCAAGAATATTTTATGTGCTTACAAAGGTAGATGGCACATTTATATTGTGAAAACGTCACCTAATTGCGAAGTGGAAATTTGTTAAGAGTTGACCTCTTAATCAAATCGGATGAAATAAGATCGAACATTGGCCTGTTATTAAACAAAAATGCCAAAAATACGGTGTACTGTGTTTTTATACAGTCATCATTCGGTATGTAGATGTTTAAGTGTTCGTTTTACGCTCGGCTCAAATTTTTGAGCCGATCTTTATGCATAAGGAACTGAATATTGTTTACTTACATCCCATACAGATAATTTTTGCTTTCTTCACCAACATCTTCACGAACTTGCTCCAATGCTTTAGCATAAAACTTAAGTAGTTTCAGCGTATAGTTAATACGGCTTTCAAATACCTCATCGTTACAAATTAGCTCGTTTGAAATTAAATTTTCACTTTGACGGAAAATTAAATGGTCAGGTAAAAAACAAACATGATTATTTTTAAAACCTGTCATCCGTAATTCGCAAAGAGGATAAACACCATTAATTCCACTTGATACACTCGCCAATAATGCTGGTTTATGGCCTAATTCTGCTATAGAACAATGTAACAGAAGGTTCTTCAACGCCGGAGTTGACATTCCATGCCATTCTGGAGTAATAAAAATAAATGCCTTACTCTCTCTTAAATGTTGTGCAATCGGCTGCCAGGGATGAGATTCCGCTGATATATCTGTTGTATAACCGTCATGTAATGGCAATTCTACACTGGAGAGATCCAAAAGTTCTATTTCAGTAAACCCATATTCACTACTTAATTTCTGCAAATAGTGAGCTACACGTTGGCTGAGAGAATCTGGGCGTTGACTGCCTGAAATTATAGTAAGTTTCATTGATTTTCCTGTTATTTTTAATAGCTAATTAAACTGTAGTGTTATGGTTTTTTCTTATCTGATTTCGGGGAATCGAAAGCCAAACAGCGATAATGATTGTGCATGACCCTAATATTTGTAGTAAGGAAAACGTTTGTTTTAGAAATAAATACCCTAAAATACAAGCAGATAGAGCGCTGAGGAATCCCAGAAAAGAGATTGTCACAACAGGTAACTTTTCAATGCCTCGAAACCAGATAATATAAGAAAATACAGCACCAATTATGCATAAATAGCTGTAACCAAGAATATTAGTTACAGTAAGATGTTGTGGTAAACCTTCTATGGAAATAGTAACAGGCAATAACATTAATCCTCCAAGAGTTAATTGCCAGCCGGTGAAACTTAGTAATGATAAGTTGCTGGGGCGATTCCAATATTTGGTAAGCACAATCCCTAAAGCCATACAACCGCATCCTGCGAAGCCCGCAATAACACCTTGCCAATTTAGACTGGTAGTTGAGTTCAATACTAATAAACTGATCCCGATAATTCCCAATATCGCCGAAATAATGTGTTTTATTGTGAGAGAGGTTTTCAATATACAAGTGCTTAACAATATAACAATTATAGGCTGGCAAGCCATGATCAATGATGCCGTTCCACCTGGGAGATATCCCGCTGTAACTTCTGCCATGTCAAAAACCTTATAACTAATTAATTTTATTTGATATTTACCTTGTTAATCACTCTTTATAATTATTTTCGTATTGAAAATATCATCAAAAAACTATCTTTACGTAAAGATAGTTTAAAATAATAGCCTAATTGATTTTTATCAAGTATCTTTTTGTCGAAATAAAAATGGATAGGGAAAAAGTATGAAGTACGATCACGTTGACCGATTAATGATACAGTGGGAACAACAGCGCCCAGACCTTGATCCGTCGTCGATGGGCGTCATTGGACGGTTATGCCGTATAAATAAAATTATTGAACAACGCTTGCAACAGGCTTTCAAAGAACACGGCTTAAGCGCTATAGAATTTGATATCCTTGCGACACTACGGCGTAATAATATACCTATTACGCCTACTGAACTATATCAATCCGTTATGCTAACTTCCGGAGCAATGAGTACTCGTATTGAACATATGGTACAGCGAGGATTGATTGGACGTATTGCTAACGAGGAAGACCGGCGTAGTTGCAAGATTTTTCTGACCCCAGAAGGGAAGACATTGATAGACAAAGCTGTGGAAAGCCATTTGGAGAACCAAAAAGCAATTCTTAAGCCATTGACAGAAACTCAACAAGAGCAACTTGCAACGCTTTTACGACATTGGTTGCTGGATAATGAGCCAACCCCAAAAGACTCGCCCTGATGTAAATCAGGGCGAGAGAGGCCTAAGAATAGAAAATATTAGAATTTAACATTCATTCTTGCCCAATAAGTACGTCCAGGCTCGTTTACTGCCGTGTTACCGGAATAGCCAAAGCCTTGATTTCCTGCCAGATTAAGGTGTTCGCTATAGGTTTTATCAAAAATGTTGTCAATACCAGCACTAATTTGAATGTTTTTTGCCACCTGATAGGTTGCATGTGCAGATAGAATGGCGAAGCCTTTGCTACGATCAAAGTCTTTGCCTACAACGTTACCTTCATTGATTGCCACTCGGTGTTGGCTATTCACCAGGCGCAGCAAACCATTGCTAGTCCAGTCGCCATGTTCCCAAGTCAAGCCGAAACGGGCTTCCAAAGGTGGGATCTGCGGCAAGGGACGATGGCTAGTGATATTTTGTGCCCAAGAATACGCCAGGCTGGCATCAGTTTTCCAATTTTCGTTAAACTTATAAGCAACCCCCGTTTCTCCGCCCATCGTGGTGGCATTTACATTGCGAGCCAGGGAGTTCTTGTTGTTATAATCGAACAGGATAAAATCATTCACCTTACCCACATACGCTGATATCCAACCTTTCAGGCGGTTATCATTGTATTGCGCACCGATATCCAACTGGGTTGTTTTTTCAGATTTTATACCAGTGAAGGCACTTTCACCCGCTTTACCCGAAAACAGCTCCCAGTAATCAGGAAAACGCTCGGTATATCCAATACCAGCATACAGCATCACAGGCGTCTCTTTCAGTTTATGTTCAAACCGAATAAAGCCCGCTGGCAGAGTCTCTTTACGTTCTTGTTGGGTGGAGTATTTATATACCGTCGCATGATCCAAACGCGCACCACTGATAACTTTGTTCTGTTCAGTTGCATCCCAGGTTAATTCGCCAAAAATACCGTAATCACGGAAACGGGCGTTTTTCATCCACCCATTTCTTTCAGATTCGACCATTTTACGATTGGTATTAGTACGGTGAATATTGGTTTGCATATCCACACCGCTCTGTAACTTGAAATCTTCCCACATCCAAGTTCCCATCATACGACCACCCATTGTCAGGCGATCGGGTTCTGAGGCCATTTTCATTTTTGAATGACGCATGGAATAGTTATCCATAACATGGTCGGTGTAATTGTAATAGAAATTAGATTCGAATTTATCAAACACCTCACCAATGTTAGTTTTTTCAAAACGCACACCAAGACTTTTTCGCTTGAATTGAGAACCATCCATTCCTCGTGTGGCGTAACGTGCCTCACCATCACCTTGTCCAGCGTTTAATTCCAGTAACGTATCGTCATCAGGTGTCCAACCTAAAGCGATATCGGTATTCCATTTATCCCAGCGAGAAGGAACGTGATTACCATCACCATCTTTATAATCATTGGAACGAGATTTGTTTCCAATCAAACGGATATAACCTAGTTCATTACCAATACTGAGATCAGCATTACCATCCCAGCGACGATTAGAACCAACAACTGTGCTGACATTACCTTGAGCACCAAATTGTTCAAACTGAGGACGAACACGCTCGAAACGAATAGTTCCCGCCGAATTACCCGAACCCCAGAGTACGGTTTGTGGGCCTTTGACTAAACTCAAAACGTCATAACTTTCTGGTGAAATATAAGAACTTGGCGCATCCATACGGCCACCGCAAGAGCCCAATATTTCACTGTCATCAATTAACATTCTCAGACGAGAACCAAACATGCCACGGAATACCGGATCACCATTAGTGCCACCGTTACGGATCTGTGAAAACCCAGGAATGGTTTTCAGGTAATCAGAACCATCACTGGCAGGTACGGGTTGGCGAGGTTTTTTTAGTGAAGAGGTTACCTCAAGTGGTGAAATTGCTGGTGCAGTTACAGTGATCACAGCTTCATCGTGATCATCAGCAATGCGAGTTTCTTTGGTATGTTGTTCCATATTGGCAGCCCAAGCAATGGTTGGCATAGTGAACGCGATAGCCAAAGCTGCAGTCAGTGGCGATATATGAAATAATTGTGTAGCAGACATAAAAAATTCCTTAATTAGTAACTTGCCGTACAAACTACATAAGGCAAGGAAAATAAAATGGTTTATTTCAAAAAAGACTAATTAAGGGGTGGGGCGCGTGGTTGTGATTCACCGTAAAAGAGCCGAATAACTGGGCCACAGAAGCTCGATGCTGGTGGCGTTCGGGATACTACTAGTGTTCGTAGAATGAAGGGAACAAAACCACCAGCTAATAATGGCAGATTAATCAGAAGCTGGCAGTAACCACAAGCGATATCATCCATCAATCCCATATGTACATGATCCATACCATGATGATTCATCGTATGTATCGATTGCATATCGGACACGGACATGCGGTGATTTGTCCCGCTTTTTATTCCTTCACGGTGTTGCGCCAGTGTTTTTGATACCACTGGTGCAATGAACAACATCAAAATCGCCAGTAAGGCGGAGATGGCAGGTGTTCGACTTTGTGAGAGGCGAAAAAGCGATAACAAGCTAATGATCCGGATCAGTTTTTACGATTGAGGGCTAATTTTACTGCATTTTAAATGGAGGTTGTTGAAATATTTTGGGATACTAACTTATTCTGTGGTGCTATCCTAATTGCCCAAACCCACATAAAGAGCATCAGCAAAATAATAATATGAAAAAAAATAAAGTCATGAACTTAATTGAAAACAAATATCCAAAATCAGGTCATTGGGTATTTGGTGATTCTCCTTCCATGTATAATGAACTGGCTAAGTTGGTTGCCAAGGGTATAAAAACAGCAACAACTTGCTCGTTTCACTCTTATGAGTCGGACGATAACAAAATTACAATTGGTAATCACTATATTGTCTTCGACGGTAAAGAAAATCCAGTTTGTATTATCAGAATAACTGCCATGCACTTGATGCAATTTTCTGAAATGACTGAAGAACTGGCATGGAAAGAAGGTGAGGGAGATAGAAGCTTGTTTCATTGGCAAGTAGAACATCAACGTTTTTTTGAGGGGATAAAGGAGTTTTCACCAGATATGGAAATTGTTGTGATCGAATTTAAGGTAATTGAAAACATCGTCGAAAACATTCCCTTATAGATATCGTCTTACCTATTATTGCCGCAACATTGCGGCTTTAAATTTATAAAAAAATCATTGAAGAAATTATGTCTACAGATAGTAGATGAAAGTATCCTTCTGTTCTTATTGGAAGTTTGTCATCATATTGCTTACCTCTTTTTGCTTACTTCTTTAAAGTTGAATAGATTCCATTATGCAAAATAAAAGTTCTATCCTGTTGTTAGCCTTGTCAATTGCGGTTTTTGGGGTTATTACTACCGAAATAGCCGTTATTGGATTGCTACCACAACTTGAAGCACAATTGCATGTGACGCCAACTCAGGTTGGTTTTCTGGTAAGTATTTATGCCATTGTGGTCGCTGTAACGGGACCATTTTTTACTCTGATGCTCTCTGGATATAACAAGAAATACGTTCTTCTTATTATTCTCTTTATATTTATCGTTTCTAACCTAATATATGCTACAACAGATATCTTTAATTTGATGCTGTTATTCAGAATTCTTCCAGGTTTGGTGCATGCAGTTTTCTTTGCTATTGCTCTTGTGATTGCAGCAAATGCCGTTCCTAAAGAAAAAAGTGCAGGGGCAATAGCAACAGTTTTTGCTGGAGTCACGGTGGGAATGGTGTTAGGAATGCCTATGAGTTCATTTATAGCAGAGCACCTCTCACTTAGCGCAGCGTTTTATTTTGGCGCGATTACTTGTGCTCTGGCTTTTATTGGTATTCTATTATTTGTTCCTTCTCTTCCCGCTATAAAACGTGGTATTAGTATTGAACAATTACGTGTGTTGCGTAAAGGAAAGTTATGGCTGACAATTTCTACCGTGATATTGATTTTTTCCGCGATGTTTTCAAGTTTCAGCTACATAGCTGATTATCTGGCAAAAGTTACTCATTTTAATAAGAATTCTATCGGTATAATTTTAATACTATTTGGTATTTGTGGATTTATAGGCAACTTTGTTTTTAGCAATTTGCTACAAAAAAATGTGATGATGACAACTTATGCCTATCCTATTTTATTAATTATTCTCTATATCCAAATCTGGTATTTAGGATACTTACCGATAGTAATGTGTATATTAACAGTTTTCTGGGGTGGGCTGCATTCTGCTGGGCTGATGGTCAGTCAGACATGGCTTCTGCGGGAAGCAAATGAAGCTCCTGAATTTGCTAACAGCCTTTATATTTCTTTTTCGAATCTGGGCATTACCATTGGATCTGTAGCTGGCGGATGGTTTCTTGCACAATTCGGAGTGCACGCGATTTTCTTGAGCAGCATCCTCTTTTCCTTAATGGCTTTTTTCAGTATTTACATTAAAAATTAATTCAATAAGCCGCTTTCCGCCATTTCAACCAAAATATCTACAACATAGCGTATTTTGGGTAACAACTGACGGTTTTGCGGCCATAACGCGTTAATTGGGATTTCTATACCTGAATATTCGGGTAATACCTCTCTGAGTTCGCCACTTTCAAGGTATTTTCCCACCATCCATAATGGAAGTTGTGCAAAACCACACCCTGCCAGAACAGCCTCAAACATTGCATCTCCATCAGCAAATTCATAAGTCGCTGGTGGAGTATAACGTTTTACCTTACCGTTCTTTTCCTTCAATAACCAAGATATTGGCTGGTTCCTACGAAATCCCACGATACAACGATGTTGGCTTAATTCTTCGGGAATTTTAGGTTCATTGTTAAGAGATAAATACTCTGGCGCTGCACAAATAACGAGTTTTTGGGTCGTTAATCTACGGGCAACCAGACCACTACTGTCAGAAAGTTCACCAATACGTACAGTAAGATCAATGCCTTCCTCAATTAAATCAACGAAGCGTTCACTGAATGAAACAGTCAATGATAATTCAGGATAATCATGGGTAATTTTCAAAAGCGCAGGAAGTATCCTCTGACGACCAAAAGCGGCTGGTAAATCAATGCGGAGTCGTCCTGAAGGATGGGTAATATGTGAAGTAAGTTTAGATTCAGCCTGTTCAAGAATATCAATAGCGTTTTGGCAATTTATCAGGAAGGCTTCTCCATCAGGTGTCAAACTCAAACTTCGTGTTGAACGTTGAAAAAGCTTAATTCCTAAGCGATCTTCAAGTCGCCCAACACTTTTACCTACAGCAGATTTTGTCAAACCAAGGCGTTCTGCCGCAGCAGTAAAACTCCCTAGTTGTGCTGTTGTAACAAACGCTGTTATCCCACTAAAATGATCCATTCTACGCATAATCAGGAATATTTGTTCAGCTAATGTATTAATTAAAAACTCAGCCTATATTATCTATAACTGGGGTCAAGTGATTCATATTAAAGATCAATAAATTAACATGCAAGGGTAGGGAATATATGCAACGCATAATAATTTTATTATGCGATTGTTTCTATATTTAATTTTTCTTCATGGTAAACATTATTTCATTCAGTATCGTAGGGAATGATGATAATAAGTTCAGGTATCTGATTAATACCGTTAACCCACGAATTTTATTTCGGCTCTCCTTTACAAAAAGACATAATAAGTGGTTTGATGGGAATTAATTTTTCAGGCATTAAAAAATAGGAAATATTATGATCGATAATAGTATTAGAACCGATCTTTTCTCACCTACCAAATTAGGAGAAATTGAACTTTCCAATCGTATTGTTATGGCACCTTTAACACGTGGTCGCACGAATGAGGAGGGAGTTCCAAATGAGCTAAATGTTACATATTATGTTCAGCGTGTGAGTGCCGGTTTAATCATTTCAGAAGCAACCAATATTTCAGCACAGGGACGCGGTTATGCTATGACGCCTGGTATTTGGACAGACGCTCAGGTGGCAGGGTGGAAAAAAGTCACGGATGCGATTCATGTTGCTGGTGGCAAGATTGTCATGCAATTGTGGCATGTCGGTCGCTTCTCACACATTGAACTTCAACCAAATAGAGAAGCGCCGGTAGCGCCATCTGTGATTGAAACAGACGGTAATGTTTTTACCAAGCGTGGTATAGAGAAAGCCTCCATACCACGTGCACTTGGAACCAACGAAATCCCCGATATTATCGAACAGTATAGACATGCAGCAGAATGTGCTAAACGTGCAGGATTCGATGGGATAGAAATTCATGCTGCTAACAATTATCTCCTGGAACAGTTTCTGCGTGATTCAACTAACCACCGCACTGATCAATACGGTGGTTCAATTGAAAACCGAGCCAGATTGATTCTTGAAGTTGTTGATGCTGTAACCCATATTTGGGGTGGTGGTCGAGTTGGTATTAGATTGTCGCCAGTGACAACAGAAGTAGGAAACACTCCACTTGATAGTAATGTGATGACGACATATCGCTATCTGATTCAGCAACTCAATAAATTCAAACTGGCTTATCTCCATTTCGTTGAAGGAACAACGGGAAAAAATCGTGATATTCCTGAGGGTATTGATCTGGATGCACTCAGATCATTGTTCGACGGAGCTTATATCGGTAATAACAATTATGACCTTGAAATGGCGATTTCCCGTCGCGCGGAAGGTAAAGTGAATGCAATTGCCTTTGGGCGTCCGTTTATTTCTAATCCTGATTTGGTAGAGCGTTTGAGATACGGTATTGAATTGGTTGATGCAAATAATGATGCCTATTACGGTAATGGAGCAAAAGGATATACCGACTGGTTGAAGGCAAATTATTAATTTTATAGGTAGCTAAGCTGGATAATTTCAGTAGCGCCACTGTTATTAGCCAAAGCTATCACGCTGAAAAATACGTTTTATTTTTTAATAAAATCAAATGATTATTTGAAAAACCGGATGATATGATAGAGAAAAGTAGATATAAGAATTAATTATGAAGAAAAATTACCAAATCATCAAAGCACTAAATGAACTTTTAACACCATTTGATAAACATGCTCCCGGTGTTGTCTATATGGCCAAATATGACAATGGCTTAATCTATCAAGATTCTATAGGATTAGCTTGTTTAGAATCGCATAAACCCCTTTCAATAGACAGTGTATTTAATATTGCTTCAGTTTCAAAACAATTCACTGCATTTACAATCCTATTGTTAGAAAATGATGGTTATTTATCGTTAGATGACTCAATCGTAAAATTCCTTCCTGATTTAGGTAGTTACGCAGAGCCTGTTACTCTGCGCCACTTAATCTATCATACTGGCGGATTAATTGATTATATGGAGCTAGCTGAATCGATTGGTATTAATGAACAAGATCCATTAACAATTGAGCAATCATTGCATCACTTATATGCTCAATCTCAATCTGTATTTGTGCCAGGAACAGTATTTGAGTACAGCAATACTGGATACTTTTTATTGGCACAAGTGGCTGAAAAAGTAAGTGGGGTGAAACTGAGTGAATTCAGTCAAGAACGTATTTTCAAACCACTAGGGATGAAAAATACATTCATTGTTGATGAATATCCAATAGCAGTCGAATTTGCACGAGCATATAGTCAAGAAGGTCAACTTTTTGAATCGCCATGGACACATACAGGTGATGGGGCGGTACACTCAACTGTTGGAGACCTGATGCTATGGGGCGAAAATTTATCTCACGGTAGGGTTGGAGGAGAATCATTAGTCCAACGCATGACTCAAACATTACCAAAAACAACATCTACTGGAGATATGGTTAAAAACCATGAACCTTATGCATTTGGTTTAGAGCACCACAATCACTTAGCAGAGCCGAGTTTGGAACATGCCGGCGGATGGGCAGGCTACAGAGCTTATTTTATACGTTTGCCAAATTCACGTTTAACTATTGCTGTTTTGAGTAATCAGGAACTTATTGATACTCAAGCGTTAAGTTATAATATTGCTGATATTTTGCTAAAAGAAAAGTAACTATTTTATTGTTTTTTGTGATGAATAATAACTAGTTCCTAAAAAACTGACATAAAAGACAGAAAGTTTTTCTGTCTTTTATAAGAAATGAAATTATTTTAATTCACTAAAGTTCTGTTGACGGATTTTAGTAATATTCTCGTTAATTTGATGACGTAACTTATTGGCAAATAGTGATTTATCTTCATCACTGAGTTTCTGTGAATGTTGTGCAAAGAAGCTGTCAGGGTCATCAAATAGACCAAAATCCTGTATGATTCCTGCACGCTGGATATAGGTATCATTATTGCCGTTCCATTCAATCGGCGGGCTTTGTAACTCTTCAATGGCTATACCGTAACCAATAAATACTCCATTATGATGCGTGTATTTTTTTTGCAATGCAGATAAGTAAAGCAAATCAAGAATAACGCCTTCGAAGTTATACCATTGCCCATCTATATAGGCTTCAACCCAAGTATGAGAAATTTCTTTAGGCATTCTCTCATATAGAGTTCCGTTCATAATTCCTTTTTGGGGGTTTGCGCCCAATTCAGCGAAAAGTTCCACGAATGAGAATAAATTAATTAATTTCAATATATTACAATGAAATTCATTCTATAAATTTTATCTCTTTCGATACTTTCGATATTGTGTGTCTAGAACAACCGAGCAAATCGACAATATAGTTATAGCTTTTGTGTTCCCTGAGAAGACCTTCGATTTTTTGGTGCAGGTTCTTATCTATCGGTCGGCCTTTGTATTTACCTTCCTGCTTGGCTTTCTTTACCCCCTGAGCCTGACGACGACGCCTGTCTTCGTAATCTTTTCTGGCAACTGCCGCAAGCATATCAAGCATCATATTGTTTAACGCAGCCAGCATACGTTCAGTGAATTCGTCTGTCTTCTTCATGAATTGGTGGCTGGTTGGAAGATCCAGAGAAACGACCTTCAGTCCCTTATGGTTAATCATATATTTTAGTTTTTCCCAGTCAGCTGTATTCAACCGACTGAGCCGATCAACTTGTTCAACCAAGATCACATCGCCCGGCATAGCAACATCAAGTAAACGAAATAATTCTGGGCGACGGAGTTGGGCACCGGATTCATTTTCTTCGAACCAGCAAGCAACCTGAGTTCCCAATCCATTTGCAAACTCAATCAGCTCATCTTTTGCCCTTGAAGCATCCTGTTCATCGGTTGATGCCCTCAAGTATCCGTAAATCCGCACAGGGGTTTTCATCAGTTCACTATACATGGTGTCATTATTTTGGTGCATTATACCTTGTTTTGAGGTATTTTCTGCACCGTATTTCGCCAGTGTATTAAGAGTACACCCTATCAGCACTCGCCGTGAACGTTTTTGACAACCTCTTTTGGTAAAAAGATCTATCAAGGAAAAACATGCAGCCGACGCGCCCAAGCCGGATACAAATTCTTAAAACCGATGAAATTGATGAGCTGTATCGCCGACCGCAATTCAGTCAGACAGAACGTGAAGAATATTTTGCCCTGAATGACACACTTCTTGAGCACATCCGCGCAATGGAGAAACTCGAAAACCGTATTTATTTCATTCTCTTTATTGGGTATTTCCGAGCTAAGCCCGTTATTCCCAAATTCCATTTGAAGGACGTCAGACCGGATGTTCAGTATATTTGCCAGACCTACTTTTCAGGTGCAAAACCACGATACACTGAGTTGGTCAAATCAACCCGATCCCGGTTAATCAGTCAGGTTCTGGCCTTGCTTAGTTTTGAGCAGCTAACATCCTCCATGACTGACAATCTGGTCTTACGTCTCCAGGATGTCGCAACCATCTATACTGATCCCCGATACATGTTCGATGAATGTATCGCATTCTTTAGTCAGCAGCGTATTGCCCTTCCGGCATACAGTACTATCCAGACGCTTGTCACTCGGACACTCAGTGCCGAAAGAAAGCGAACCGAAGCCATTCTGTCCCGACAAATGTCGGAAAATACGGTTCACACCCTACAGAGCATCATGGCAGACAAAGGACTGCTTAACAGCCTGTCCGGAGATAAGGGATCAGCCCGCAGCTTTTCGCCATCAGAACTGGAGCGTGAGCTGAATACGCACAGAACCATAAAAAGTATTTACCCTGAATTAAAATCTCTGCTCGAGGCTCTTCGATTATCCCGTGGAAACATGCTCTATTATGCCTCCGTTGTAAGGCACCGTTCAGTTTATAAGATCAGGCGAATGCCCAAGTGGCAGGGGCTGCTCTATCTGAGTTGTTATCTCTTTTTTCGATACCGGGAAAACAATGACAGGTTGGTGACCGCATTTTGCCATCTTGTAACAAAACATCATGAATCCGCAAAAACGTTTGCCCAGCAAAAAGTCGCTGAAGAACTGGAAGTGGTCAGAAATAAGCTTAAGTATGCCGGCAACGTTCTGAGCTTATTTGTTGATAATACACTCAGTGACAGTGTTCCGTTTGGTGAAATTCGTAAGCAGGCATTTTCACTGATTGATGAAGCTGATATGAGAAAAATCAGCCAGCATCTTTGTAAGGAGAACTTTGATCTGGTTGACTACCAATGGCAATACACCGACAAACACGCCCGCAGAACATCAAACTCTCTGCGCAAACTGTTCAGGGCTATCGATATTGAGTGTTCCCCTGACCAGCCTCTGATGGCTGAACAAATAACCAGGGCAAAAGCTGATCTGGACAAGCACAAACGGATCACGTGTGTGATGCAGGAATTCATCCGCCCACGCGACCGGCGTTATCTTCTTGATGGCGATGACGTCCATCTCCAGCGGTTTGAGTTCTATTTGTATCACCGGATTGATCATATGATCAACAGCGGCAGGATCTATGTGAGTGAGAGTGAAAAGAATAAACGTCTGGAAGATGACCTTATTCCGGTGGATGTCTGGGTGACGGAAAAACCAGAGCTGATTGAGAAAACAGGACTTAATCGTCTTAGTGATCCCATTAACCAGACGCTGATGCAGTTGGAAATGAGGTTAAATACCTTGCTTGATCGCGTAACAGCTAACATTAATGCTGATGCCAATGATTTCGTAAAGTGCCAGCCCCGCTCTAACCGTCTGACATGGAGTCTGGCGAACCGTCGCTGGAAAACTGGTATTGACAACCCGGTTTACAGCCAGCTCAAGCACAAAGGAATTATTGAGATCATGAGTTACGTCAACCGCAAAACAGGTTATCTCAGCGCCCTTGAAAACATAACAACCTATAAGAAAGAGTCAGAGGTACGGGAAGGTGATTTGATAGCCTGTATTTTCGGCAACGGAGCAAACTATGGCCTGCATCGAATAGCCGCCGTTTCCGATCGCAGCGTAGGAGCACTCCGGGCTGTCAATGATAGTTATATCCGGCCGGAAACGACCCATGCCGCCAATGATATTATTTCTAATGCGATCGCCCGCTTATCCATATTCAAGTATTACACCATCAATGAGGCCGCACCTTTTGGCAGTATCGATGGACAAAAACACGGTTGCCGGATAAACACATTCAAGGCTCGCTTTTCTGCCAAGTATTTCCGCAAAGGTAAAGGGGTATCAGCATTATCGCTGGTCGTCAATCATGTTCCAATCAATACTACCGTGAACGCCCCGAATGAGTTTGAGGGGCATTTTGCTTTTGACCTGCTCTATAACAACAGCAGTGATATCCAGCCGCTCTCGGTTTCGACGGATAATCATGGGATCAATAATGTCAATTTTGCCTTGCTGGATATTTTCGGTTACCAGTTTGCCCCTCGTTATGCCAAGTTCAAAAAAATCTTTGAAGAATTGTTCGATATCACCTTGCTGGGTGAAAAACTCCATATTTCTTTGAAAAAACCGATAAAGAACAAGTTAATCATGGATGAATGGGAACGTATCCAGCATATTGTTTGTTCATTGAGCCGCAAGGCAACCAATCAGAGTATCGTGGTCAGAAAGCTGTCAAATGGCAAGAGAACTCACTCGACGTTGTCTGCCCTACGTGAGTATGACAGGTTAGTTAAATGTATCTATTTGCTTGAATACATGGACAACCAGACACTGAGACAGTTTGTGCAACAGGCATTGAATCGGGGAGAAGCCTATCATCAGCTCAGAAGAGCCATCGCGTCTGTCAATGGAAATCAGTTTCGAGGCGGAAATGATTATCAGGTTGAACAATGGAACGATTGCGCCCGTCTGATTGCCAATTGCATTATCTACTACAATTCAGCCTTGTTATCCGGACTGGTAGAACGATTTGAAAAACAAGGTAACAGTGAGGCAATTGAAATACTGGCCAATCTCTCCCCAGTGGCCTGGAGCCATATCCAGTTGGCAGGGAACTACATCTTCGCAGAACAAAGCGACACATTCAGTCTTGACAGTCTGCTAGAAAATGTAGACCCGCTGCTCGAATCAAAGATGGATGATAGTGATGAGTATGATGTTTACGAGGAAGCAGGCTGATCATTTTCATTTAGGATTTTGAAATAATTAAATAATTTTAACATCATGGAACTTTTCGCTGAATTGGGCGCAAACCCCCTTTTTGTAAGATTTTATCGATAGTGAAACCATGTAAACGACAAGGTATTTTAAGTGCGCGCAACAGTGCCATAAATAAGATAGATTTTGTATTACATTGGCCATAACCAGACGACAAGATTGATGATGCAGTTAATGAATCATCTTCATTAAAACCAAATTTAATGTCATTACGGACAAAATTATAAACAGATTTGACTTTCTCACTATCAGAAAGTGATCGCCAATGACGTGATTCAATTAATTGCTGGATACTCTCAGCCTCAAAATCTAACAAATGTGTTTCTACTAAATACCTATCCATCATTATTCTCCTACTGCTTGAGTAGATAACAATGTAGGAGATTTATTCCTCTGGAACTTTCAAAAATTGGCTGACATGTTTGGCAAAGCTTGGTTTTATTCCCATTAATTTCCGACATGTGGCAGATAAATGAGAAGGGGAGTCAAAACCACATTTCAGTGCGGCATCAGTGATGCGATTGCCTTGTGCAATCAGCCAAAGGGCACGCATCAAGCACTGAAAGAGCAAATAACTTTTTAAACTACTGCCGGTCATATCTGTAAAAAGATGAGATAAGCGGCTTTTAGATAAATAAATAGCTTTTAATAGTGAATCTTGTTGAGCAGTAAGTTCATTTGCCGAAGAAATTGTTGTAAGCACCTGTTGAATACGTTGATCATTGATCTCATGGATAAGATAACAGTGATTAATTGCTAAGATAGCAAGCAGTCTTTTCCACACTGTGTTATAGTGCGAGACGTCCAACTTTCCATTTTGAAGATTTTCCGCGTTAAGGGATAACGCTTCTGAAATGAAGTCAGAAAAACAAGAAAAAGGTTTGTTTTCTGATAAATATTGATGCTGCAAACAATATGCTAGTGATGAAGTATGATTAATTAATATTATCCAAAATGGCTGTTGAACTAGAGAAATTGTATGCATTACTTTGCTATTAATTAATATAGCTTTACTAACAATAGAGTTCTCTTCAATATTTATTGAAATAGGTTGCTGAGTTTGAGATATAATCAGATGTAAAAAAGCATGACGATGAGCAGATGTACTTATATTCTCACTTATCAATGACAGATGATCTTCCGCAATGACTGCGTTGGTTGTCATCTTTCCTCCTTATGTCCATTCTGGCTGTTTTTTCACCATCGTTGCTGTATATTAGCTAAAAATATGAAGTTTAGAAGGATTTTTTATGTCTATATGGGTAGATGCTGATGCATGTCCTAAGGTTATAAAAGAAATATTATATCGTGCAGCAGAACGTGAAAAAGTACGAATTACATTTGTGGCAAATCAACAATTAAATGTACCTGCATCCGTTTTTTTACATACGTTGCGAGTTCAAGCTGGATTTGATGTTTCTGACAATGAAATTGTTCGTCGCTCAAAAATCGGTGACTTAGTGGTTACAGCAGATATTCCTCTTGCTGCTGAAGTGATCGAAAAAGGTGCAGTGGCACTCAATCCGCGCGGTGAGCGTTATAGTGAGGCGACAATACGTGAACGCCTAGTCATGCGTGATTTTATGGATACGATGCGAGCGAGTGGAATTCAAACACGAGGGCCTGCTACGTTAAACCAGCGTGATCGCCAGCGGTTCGCAAATGAACTCGATAACTGGTTATTGCAACAAAAAAGTATCCTTAAATGAAAGACGACTCAATTCCTTTCTTTTTCGTCACACTGTCATAATCGAAGAGGGAACTACACTGGCAAACATCTTCTCTGCGTAGAGCCGTGGGAGGATTTGTTAACAGCCGCTCGCTAAAGAGTCAGAATATGGGAAGCTAGTTCATGTTTGTATTTTCTTTATTTAACATAATATAGATTATGAGAACCATAGATGTAATAGCAAAGTTGTAATGTAAAATACAGGGATAAAAGCTAAAAATCTGGGAGGCCTGGCGTTTTTCTCCGGCCTCCTCTTTAACGGTAGTGTATATATCATGTGATATCAAAACGAAACTATATCTGCCGGATTAATTGTGCTCATTACCCCCAGAGCACCTTTAATTAATGGGATAGCCATCGGTGAGAGATAAGAACCTAGCGGAATTCTCGTGTGGTGGATGCTGGTAAGCATAGTAAAGTCCTGGTTGCGCCCGGTGAAATCGTCGCTGATGGCTTTGCCAATGCGTACTGTTTGTGCCACCCCATGTCCGCTCCAGCCATGAACCATATACACAGGGATGCTGTCACCACTTTTACGGGCATCAGTGGCACCGTTCAAGGTCAGATCGCTGATCCCACCCCAAGAATATTCCAGTTCGGGATCCTCCAGATGCGGGAATACAGTTCTGATACGATCGAGCAAGTAGTTATTCACATCACGCGGTGACCAGGAGTTGCCTGTACCCTGCCCACCGAATAACAGGCGATTGTCACGCACCGCACGATAATAGTCTATCTGTAACTGTGTATCGTAAACTGGTAAATCTGATGGGATCAGTTCTTTAATATCCACTGGCAACGGCGGTGTTACCGCTACATAAGTGAAAAAAGGTACTGTCGTGGAAGGGCCTGAGATAAACTCATCCGTGGAACTATGCACCCCCAGTACCACGGCTTTATTCGCTCTGATAACTCCCCGTTCAGTTTCTATGACTGTGCTGCGGCCATCTTGCTTAATACCTTTCACTTTTGTACTGTCATAGACTCGTCCCCCCAGTCTAACAAAGCCATAAACCAGACCTCTTAGCAGAGCCAGAGGTTGAACTTGGCCACCGATATCATCGATATTGGCACCATGATAGATACTCGAACGCACATATTCTTCCTGCAATTCGTGTGATCCAATAACCTTTACCGCCCTATCTCCCAGTTGGCGACGGGCATCAGCATTAGCTACTAATGGCCCCATGTGACCTGGGTGTATTGCTGCGGTGATATGACCATATTTGCGGTCACATTCAAAGCCGTAACGCTCGCGGAGCTCATCCACAAGATCCATCGCTTCAATCGATGCAAAACGCCATAAACGTTTGGCTTCATCGGGTGAAAATTTTTCTAGTATGGTTTCCGCATCCCAACGGGCAATGCCAGGAGTCATCTGTCCTCCATTACGGCCAGAAGCTCCCGAACCAATGTTATCCTTTTCAACCAGAATCACATCCACGCCAGCTTCAGCAAGATGCAATGCAGTGGAAGCACCCAATAACCCACCGCCAATAACTACAACCTCGCAATTCTGGTCGCTGGAAAAGCTGCCAAAAGCCGGCCAGTCAGCCAGTGAAGCCTCATAATAGTTAGTTGGCATGACGTTGGTAGCCACGTCTCTATGCCAATTCCAGATACGCGGCTCCAACCCTAACAGACTGGTTCTGTATTGTGCATCTTGCAACAGTATTGGCCGAAGTTGGTCAATATTGATGACCGGAGCATCAATTGCAGTTAAGGTTTGTGCGAACAAAGATGTAGTAGGAAGTATGGATGAAAGTACTCCTGCCCCTACGAAGGTTGCGGCAGTAGAGATAAAATCTCTTCTGTTCATTGCCATTTCAGCACTCCTTTATGACCTGAAATTATCCGTTAGCCCCTGGATTGGGGTATTTATTGCTATCCGACTGCCCTTTTAAAGAGGCGAGGATCAATAAAATAACAGTGCCAACAAACGGAATAAGATGTAACAGTAGCCACCAGGCACTACAGTTGATATCGTGCAGACGGCGAGCACTTACTGCTAACGTCGGTAAAAATGTGATCAGTAGATAGATAGCACTGAACCACCCCATATAAATTTCGGGATTGGCAACAGCAAACAGCCTTTCCAGAAAAGAGATGATGAAAACAGCAAGGATCTGAAATAGAAAGAAATACCAGAATTCCTTACGCTGAGCCCGTCCCCGAAAACAGGTATAATTCTTTAGTACATTTAAATACCAGTACATTGTTGTCCTCTCTTATGAACCAGCACGGGTTCCTCCCTGCCGCTACGAGCATATCCTTCCTTGGATATCCCCAGTTAAGCGACAGAGTAACTCATATTATTTTCCCTCTTTACAGTTCAGATCGAGCAGCACAGATTTCAGAACATTGAGAGCTTCGTCAAAAACATCACTTTGTATGGTCAGCGGCGGAAGGAAACGGATCACATTGCCATGTACACCACACGTCAACAGAATCAGACCTCGCTCCAGTGCTTTCTGACGCACTAAGTTGGTAAAATCGGCATCAGGCCCCTGACTGTCCGCACGGTTAAACTCCACCGCAATCATCAGCCCAATCCCACGCACATCAGCAATCTGTGGGACATGAGGTCTCAGTTCATGCAAACATTGCTTTAGCCGTTCTCCCAATTGCACCGCACGCTCAGCCAGCATCTCTTCTTCGATCACATCCAGCACCGCATGACCAGCCGCAATCGCCACCGGATTACCTCCATAAGTTCCCCCCAAACCTCCTGGTACTACGGCGTCCATGAGTTCTGATCGTCCCGTTACAGCCGCCAGAGGAAATCCCCCTGCTAAACCTTTTGCCATCGTGGTCAGATCGGCTGCAACTTCATGATGTTCCATAGCAAACAGTTTACCCGTACGTGCGAAACCAGTCTGAATCTCATCAGCAATGAGTACAATACCGTAGCGATCGGTAATTTCGCGTAAGGCTTTGAGTAGTTCGGGAGGTGCAGGATAGAAACCGCCTTCGCCTTGTACCGGTTCGATGATGATGGCAGCAACGCGCGTGGGTTCAATATCGGTTTTGAAGAGATTCTCTAACGCATTCAATGTATGTTCTACGCTGATACCATGCAATCCTACCGGAAACGGAACACGGTAAATGTCACTGACTAGCGGACCAAATCCCATTTTGTATGGTGCAACTTTGCCTGTTAATGACATACCCAGGAAGGTACGGCCATGAAAAGCGCCGCTGAAAGCCACTATACCACTGCGTCCGGTAGCAGCACGTGCGATTTTTATGGCATTTTCTACTGCCTCAGCCCCAGTAGTAACAAAGACAGTCTTTTTCGCAAAATTACCCGGCACCAGATGATTCAGTCGTTCGGCTAGCGTTACATAATTTTCATAAGGCACTACTTGATGACAGGTATGAGTAAATTGTTCCAACTGCTCTCTGGCTGCGGCGATGACGCGCGGGTGACGATGGCCAGTATTCACTACGGCGATACCGGCAGCAAAATCAATATAACGTTGCCCCTGAGTATCCCAGATTTCGGCATTTTCCGCATTTTTAACATAGATTTGCGTGGTTACGCCTACGCCTTTTGCGATAGCCGCACTGCGCCTTTTAGCTAACATAGATTCAACCATAAATAAAAACTCCTGAGTAATTTGAATAAATAGGCTTCAGCAGACAAATTCCCTGAGTGATTCAGTATGTGATGACGGTAGAATAATCAAACGCAGTGAAAGTGTTTCACCACTGACTGACTGGTTAATATCTTGATTTTTCAATAGTGAACCTGAACGCACTCCTGGCACTGTTGAAGTCACGACACGCGCATCGTCATTAATAATTAATGCTGGTTTACCGATAGCACCCAAAATCGGCAAAAGTAACCGATCCAGTGTCGAGACCAGAATATCCACCGCCGCAACACCAGCAAACTCCTTACCGATAAGTACCGGATGAGCTATCGTAATCGTGTAAGCGCCATTACAGACATAATCCACATAAGGGCCGTCAATAACAGGAAGATGGCGACTGGCTGGTTGCCTGAACCACTCAAATAATCGGAAATCTAGACGTCTGCGTTGCTCTTGATTTTGCTCCAACTGCGCGTACTGAATGATATTTCCTTCCTGACGCCACCACTCCAGTGTCCAGTAATCACTCTCCTTCTCAACCGTCTTCGTTACCGTGTAGCTGGCAAATCCCGCCCCATTGCACCAGACGTTGTGATGTAGTACTTCATGAATATGTTTTTGCAATGCGTTGCGTTGATCCTGCGCCAAGCGGATACCTTCTGTACGATATAACGGCAGCTCTAATAAAATACGCGCTGTCCTATCCGCTAAAGTTGCAGTGGCTCGCTGAGCCGCGACAAGGATATCATTCAGGATACTCCTGGCGCGTTCTGCATGTATGTCGTTGTACATATATCCCCCAGTGATGAATGCGACCCATTACTTACGATAAGATCCCTGCAAGAATGGCGCATCTGTATCCATACGCAATTTGCATTCAAGCAGGCGGTCAGTAATTTGGGTAATCATCTTCTGTGCAAGCTGGTAGCAGGCGAGGCTATCCCCCTTATACAGAGCGGCCAGAAGTGTATTCCAGGCAGAGGCAACTTCACTATGAATGGCATCTTCTCGGTACAAAATCACCACTAAAGACAGCCATTCAGCCTGAATCTCCAGTTCTTGATTGGCAAGCCTGGCTGACTGTGCCTGAGATGCCAGGGTTAACAGACAACGCATATCTGTCTGCATACGGATATCCGGCTGCGTTGCGGCAGCAAAATTTTCAATCAATTGCCCAAGCTTTTTCAGTTCACCTGGAGTTGAACGTTGAGCCGCAAGCCTCGCGCTGTGACCAATCACTGCACAGTGAAATTCGCTGAAATCCGCCAGTTCTCCCGAAGCCATCATCCGCAACGGGTGATATTTCTGCATTGTCTCAATAGAAACCTGACACACAAAACTACCGCCATGGCGTCCTCGCCGAGTATCGATCAACTGTCTGGCACGCAGCGTGTTCAGGGCGTCACGAACAGTTACCGGTGAAACACCCAACAACCGCGATAATTCGTTTTCATTAGGTAACTGCTCATCGGCTTGTAATATTCCTGAGATAATCGCGTTACTTAAACGTTCCACAACCTGTTCGGTTCTGGTTGCCTGATCGAGAGGTGCGTAGACGATGGAATATGCCGTCATTCTCTAATTCCTGATTGAAATAACGCTGGATTTCAACATGTCTGAAAACAACACTAAAAAATGCCGTGGCAATGCAGCGCTTGTGCATCCTCTGGTACTGGTGAGATAGCATCCCAAAGTTCAGCCACTTTGCCGTTCTCGACGCGCCATAGCTCAAAGTAGCTATGACGTGTTCCGGCAATATTCCCCTCTGAATGAGTCAGGACAAACTGCCCGTCAGCTACTGTACGGTGTATTTTTGTATAATGCAGTCCCCTTCCTTCATCTTTAAGTTGCTTAAGAAACGCAACGACTGCGGCCGTACCGTCGGGAATATCGGGGCTATGCTGGCGAAATTCTTCACCATTGGTATAGTTTCCGAATTCATCATAGTGCCCTTCGATCAAGGTTCGCGTGAAAAAATTAACGACCAGTTCACGATTCTTCTCTTTGTCACGGCTATGACCTGTTTCAGTCGGACCATCTAACTGAGTTCGGCCACTGGCGTTGGGCATGGACTGCGGTACTAACCCATCCCAGTGTTCCATAATTAAGCCATCAGCCACGCGGTACAAATCGAAACCAACCAACGGCTGATCGTCTAGCCCCGTGAAACAACCGTGGATAGCAACCAAATCGCCGTCCTGTAGTACGCGAGATGTCTCATAATGCAGTGCAGGATGTGACTGAACCAGCTCACGCAGTCCGACAAGACCGTCTTTAATCAACGGGGAATGCTCGATGAAATCCGGCGCAAAGTAACGTTCAAGCGCTCCCACATCACGGTCAGTAAACAGCTTGTAGTGCGCATGTGATACCAGATCGCGCGAAGATCTATTTTGATTCATTGTGGGTGTCCTTGTATCAATCGTTGGAACTCATCACATGTTTAATGCGTGTATATTCTTCGAAACCATAAGCCGACAAATCTTTCCCGTACCCAGAGTTTTTGAAGCCGCCATGTGGTGCTTCTGCTGTAAGGGGAATATGGGTGTTAATCCAGACAGTTCCAAAATCAAGCTCGCGAGACAGGCGCAATGCCCGACCATGGTCACGGGTCCAGACGCTGGAGGCCAACCCGTATTTCACATCGTTAGCTTTCTCTATAGCTTCCTTTTCGGTTGAAAACTTCTGCACTGTGATGACAGGGCCAAAAATTTCGGTCTGAATCACTTCATCGTGCTGTTCCAGACCGGTAATCACCGTAGGTTCAAAATAATATCCTGAACGATTGGCATGACACCCTCCCGTTTCAATACGAGCATGAACGGGAAGACGTGCAATAAACCCCTTGACCTGCTCCAACTGACGAACATTATTAAGCGGCCCATACAGCGCATCTTTATCTTCGGGATTGCCAAAACGGGTAGCTTTAGCTGCCGCCACCAATTTAGTGACAAAGATATCGTGAATAGATTCATGTACCAGTACACGTGAAGCCGCCGTACAATCCTGACCAGCGTTAAAATACCCAGCAGTAGCAATAGTTTCCACCGCTTTATCCATATCCGCATCGGCAAAAATAACCACTGGTGCTTTACCACCTAGTTCCAAATGCACTCTGGTGAGATTGGCCGCCGCCGAAGAAGCAACCTGCAAACCTGCACGTGTAGAACCAGTGATAGAAACCATGGCTGGTGTTTTATGTGAAACGACTAAGGCACCTGCACTGGCATTACCCAACACGACGTTGAAAGTACCGGTAGGGAAGAACGGAGCGGAAAGTTCAGCCAGCAACAGAGTGCTCTCTGGCGTGGTATCACTCGGTTTAAGCACTACTGTATTACCTGCTGCCAACGCAGGCGCAACCTTCCACACCGCCATCATCAACGGATAGTTCCACGGGGTAACCTGCCCCACTACACCTAGTGGTTCACGCCGAATACTGGTAGTCATATCAGGGAGATACTCAGCAGTGGCCTTTCCTTCTAAAAAACGAGCCGCACCGGCGAAGAAGCGAATATGATCGACAGACGTTGCAACTTCTTCGGAAGCAATCAGGTGCTTGAGCTGCCCTGTATTACGGCTTTGCAATTCAATCAGACGTTCAGCATTTTTTTCTATCGTATCAGCCAGCGCTAACAACGCGCGCTGACGTTCAGAGGGTGTGCTGCGCCCCCATATTTTAAATGCCTCTTTAGCCGATGCATATGCATCATCAACATCCGCCGCGGTCGCGTTAGGAGAACGCGCATAAGATTCACCCGTGACCGGACTCACCAGATCAAAATATTCGGAACCTTTAGTTTCAATATACTGACCATTAATGAAATGTCTTAGCGTTGGTATCGGCATGGTTACTTCCTCTCCTTATGGATTAAATGGATAAAATATAACCTATGATTTAATATATTTAACGGTTGCATTTTAGTCAAATTTGTAGCAAAAGTGTAAAAATTTGAGTGAAGTTATATACATACGTGTAACTTTAAGTGTTCTCGTCAGAAAAAAATATTCAAATCTGTGAGAAGGATCGAAAATTACATATTTTACGGGCTGGATAGATAGAGACATCGTCGGGCGGTGAAAGACAGGTGATTGGGTTAGCGCGTTTGTGCTTATCCAGATCTGTATTTAAAATTCTAAAAATTTTAAATTACAGTTAAATTATTTATTTAAAAAACAGTTGGTTATAAATAAACTTATAATTTATTCTTGACTAATAAGAAACAACTTTTTCTACTAATATGGATATTAGGATAATAAATTGTAGATAAGAGGATAATTATGATTGTTTTTGTGACAGGGGCAACTTCTGGTTTCGGTGAAGCAATTGCAAGAAAATTTATCAAACATGGTTCTATCATTATCGCAACAGGTCGCCGTAAGGATAGATTAGATCAGTTGCAAAATGAATTGGGTGAAAACTTCCACCCCATCCAACTTGATGTGAGAAACCGCATTGCAATCGAGAAAACAGTTCTGCAACTACCAGATAGCCTACGTAATATAGACGTTCTTGTGAACAATGCAGGGCTTGCGTTAGGGTTAGAACCAGCTCACCAAGCTAACCCTGATGACTGGGAAACAATGATTGATACCAATACGAAAGGATTAGTGAACATGACACGGGCTTTGTTGCCTAATATGATGCAAGCTAATCATGGGCACATTATCAATATTGGTTCCACCGCAGCAAGCTGGCCTTATGCTGGTGGTAACGTATATGGTGCGACTAAAGCCTTTGTCAAACAATTTAGTTTAGGGTTGAGAGCCGACCTACATGGAAAGAATATTCGAGTCACCGATATTGAACCTGGTTTGGTTGGAGGAACGGAATTTTCTCATGTTCGCTTTAAAGGTAATAAGGGGAAAGTTGATAAAACTTATGCAGGTGCTGATGCATTGACAGCAGATGATATTGCAGAAGCAGTATTTTGGGTGGCTAACTTACCTTCTCGCGTCAATATTAATACATTAGAAATGATGCCAGTTTGTCAATCGTTCGCGGGTTTAAATGTATATAGAGACTAATGTTTTTTGGCAGTTCCATTAAATGGTTTAGTCTTATAGTTTAAGTAACATAGTAAAAGAGGCTCAGAAATGAACGTTCGTTCTTTGATTATTAAAAGTGTTTCTGCCACTGCTCTGGTGTTTTCTCTCTTCTGGCAGACATCCGCGTTTTCTACGCCTTGTGCGTCAGAAAGCACGTGTGTAACCACCATCAATGGCGGAGAAAATTCCTTGAGCAAAGAAATAGCTCGTCAAAGCAAAGAAGAATGGAATGAACAGAGAAAATTGCGCCAGAAAGTGGACGACCGTAAAGAGAAAGAGTTTGATAAGTACGAGATGGAAGTTGATAATCGTGAAGCCTGTTTGAAAAGTGCCAATATTGATGCATATTGGGAGCCAGGCACGAAACGTTGTCTGGATATCAATACAGGTCGCCCGATTAAACCTTAATAAAGTTCACACCGACATCAAGATAAGGAGATGATGGTGAAAAAGATCCTACTGACTGGGGCTTTGTTCTTTGCGTTTTCTCCCTTTGTGGTGCAAGCACAAGCTTCACAAAAGATGACATGTGAAAGCCTGAAAGAAGAAATTGCGCAGAAAATTATCAAAAATGGTGTTCCACAAACGGATTTTAGACTTGAGCTAGTCCCTAGTGATCAAGTTACCGAAAACAATACTACACGTAGTGGAAAAGTTGTTGGTCATTGTGATTATGGTAAACAAAAAATAGTCTATGTCCGTCTTTCTCACACTAACACAGCTAATGCAACTCCAACCGAAACAAAAAATAACAAGAAAAGCAAAGAGTAATATTCTTTTTGACTTTTGGAAAAGGGAGCAATAACTTGCTCCCTTTTATTTTTAATCATCAAGGGGAGAATTATCAAATGCCAATATCGTAGAAGCATCCAGATAACAAGATAGATCACGCTCTTCTGGTCTTAAAAGATAAGGTATTTCCCCCAATTGTGGCGCTGGTATGTGACGCTGTAATCTTTCCAGTACCTTAGCGTAATGCGCTAGTCCTGGGTTGATGCGATTGGCAATCCAGCCAATCAAGGATACACCATCATTTATGATGGATTGTGCAGTTAAAATAGCATGGTTAACACAACCTTCCTGAATACCAACTACCAAAATGACGGGAAGTTTTTCTTGCACAACCCAATCAGAATAAAACGTTTCATTTTCCAGTAACATACGCCAACCACCGTTACCTTCAATGACGATACGATCTGCTTTATAGCCTAAATTTTTTAAACCTTTTGTCATTTGAGTAAAATCAGCGCGATTTTTTTCTTCATAATTGTTTTCCCAAATAACAGGATTAATTTCTTCATAATCCACTTGCACCGGTGAAGATTTATGTATGACTAAGGCATCACGATTACGTATTCCCTCCGGAGTTTCATGTTTTTCTATCGCAATAGGCTTATATCCTATTGCGGTTGCTCCTTCACGATTAAAGACTTGCAATAATGCGCGGGTAACAACTGTCTTACCGATGTTGGTATCCGTGCCTGTAACAAATAAGCGCGTTAACATAAATTCATTTTTCCGTAATAACAGAGCAGATTGATCGGTTACTTACTCTCTTTAATGAGCAAGGTTAGAGTGTAGGAGATGTGTTTGAGGTAGGGATTGCGTTAGCTCAATGTTTTGCGTGATGGATGTTATCCTTGCATTAGCTCGAATAGTAATTCGCTATTATATAATTCACACTACTTCAACTATGTTTGAAATCAGAAGATGTGTTAACCGATCTGCCGCAGCGCTGTTATTGCAACTTTTATGTTTAACCAACCAAACTTCGGAATAAGCAGGATTGTTTGCTAAAGGCAGATATTGAATTCCATCCAGTTTCATTCGGGTAAACGATTCTGTAATAATGCTTATCCCTAATCCCGCAGCAACTAATCCTAATATTGTCATTGCTTCGCCCGCTTCCTGAGAAATCGTCGGCACCACTCCTACATTAGCCAATAGGGAAATAATTTCATCATACAGTGCTGTCCCTACATCACGTTCAAAAAAAACCAGTGGATAATCAGATAGCATCTCCAAATCAACACCTTCATTAGCGTATTTCAGCAGAGGATGATCATCATATACTGCCAACATAAAACGCTCACGAAAGAGTAACTGATGTTCCAGATTATCGGGCAATGATGTATTACGCATAATGCCTATATCAATTCTGCCTGTCTGCAAAGGTGCTATTTGCTGTTTGGTATTCATTTGATGCATATGAATGGCAACATCAGGATAACGTTCTCGAAATTGACGTAAACTTAGCGTGACTTTTTGCATAAAAGGTGTGGTGGATGTAAAGCCAATAGATATTTCCCCTAACTCCCCTTGCTGCATTCTGGCTGCTTTGGTTGCCGCAGCATCAACCTGGGAAATGATTTGATATGCTTCCTGAAGAAACATCTGTCCAGCAGGTGTTAAATTGACATTTCGGTTATTACGTACCAGTAATTGAGCTTTGATATTCGCTTCCAGCGCCTGGATTTGCTGACTTAATGGTGGTTGTGAAATATTCAATCGTTCTGCTGCACGTCCAAAATGCAATTCTTCTGCCACGGCAATAAAGTAACGCAAGTGTCTGAGTTCAATATTAGTAGTCATTATTTATTACCCAATTGATATTTTTAAAGTATCATTCTTAATGATTAATATATTAGACAAAATATTCATGAATTCCTATCCTTGATCTACATCAAGTAATTAACGTTTGTTTTACATAGATAAGGAAGTAGCGTGAATACAATCCAAAGCGTCAGTGAAAAATCAGCAGTTTCTGACGTCGAAAGAGATGTTGAAAACACGACCAATCAAGGATACAAAAGTAAACAGCACTACATTCAACGTGAAGATGCTGTATACCTGCGAGTCACTCTCTCATTCTTTGCCGTTGGGCTGGCAACGTTTGCATTGCTCTATTTTGTTCAACCCATTTTGCCGATTTTGTCAGATGAATTTAATATCTCGCCAGCTAATAGTAGCTTGGCTTTGTCACTTTCCACTGGAATGTTATCCCTCGGTCTATTAATAACAGGCCCTCTATCCGATGCAATTGGCCGTAAAAATGTTATGGCAGTATCACTTATTGCCGCCTCCATTTTTACTCTCCTAAGTTCTGTCGTAACAAGCTGGCACGGGATTTTGTTTATGCGCGCACTAGTAGGTTTATCGTTAAGTGGCGTTGCCGCTGTTGCGATGACTTATTTAAGTGAAGAGATCCATCCCAGTTATGTCGCCTTGTCTATCGGTCTCTATATTAGTGGTAATTCAATAGGAGGAATGAGTGGACGTTTGATAACAGGTATAATTGCAGATCACCATTCATGGCGGATCTCTGTTATCTTACTAGGTACATTTGCTTTAATCTCCGCCATTGCATTTTGGAAGATGTTACCGGAATCCAAGCATTTTAAATCCAGCTCATTAAAACCTAAATCATTACTCATTAATTTGAAGCTACATTTCCGTGATCAAGGCCTTCCCTTATTATTTGCTGAAGCTTTTTTGCTTATGGGAAGTTTTGTCACCATGTTTAACTACATTGGTTATCGATTATTAGAAACCCCTTATCATTTAAGCCAGACTATTGTTGGTTTGCTATCTATTGTCTATTTAACAGGAACTTACAGTGCAACTAAAGCTGGAGGACTAACAAACAAGTATGGGAGAGGAAAAATATTATTAGCAGCTATTAGTATGATGCTGATTGGTTGCATAATCACTCTATTTTCCCCTCTCTGGGCAGTAATGCTGGGAGTGATGGTATTGACAACAGGCTTCTTTGCTGCCCATGCAGTTGCTAGTGGATGGATAGGACAAAGAGCCAAACGAGCAAAAGCGCAAGCCTCATCACTTTATTTGTTCTGCTATTACTCTGGTTCCAGTATTGCAGGAACGTTAGGTGGAATATTCTGGTTCTATTTTGCATGGAACGGCGTTGTCGCCTTTATTTCATTACTAACACTTATTGCTCTTTATGTAGGCTTAAAACTCAATAAATTACCAAAATAATAAAACAAGATTGCCGACATCCTATTGAACCATATCATGAATGTCGGCTTTTTAATGAGTACATTTAAAATAATCTGAATTATTCATTGCTTATCTGATGCCTGCAATATCTTGTTTTAGTAATAGGATTCAGTCGGTAGCACTAAAACTTTTGTTAAATATCCATCGATAATTTCAATACATCCTTCCTTTTTTAGAGCGAATAACACCCGTTGTATACAACTGCGTGAAAGTGTGCATCTTTGTTCTATATATTTAATTACTGTAATATTTTCTCTGAATTCTTCCGGTAAGGTCATCAAGCGGGATAACAAACTGCACACAACTTCCTTGTTACCATGACGAAAGAGGCTTATATCTCTGGCATATAAGAACGATATTTTATAGGAAATTATTCTCATCCATTCTCTATAGAGATCATGTTTTTTTATAGTATTCAATGCGCTAACCCGAGGAATTTGATAAATCTTACAATTTTCCCCTATTTCAATGGAGTAATAAATTTCTGCTCCAGAATAGAAAGATAAACCAATTAAGTAAGGTGAAAAAAGTGTAGCAATGATTAAGTTGTCGTTGATTCTGCGTATATTGACATATCCTTGCTCTAACAAAAAAAATTTGGCAAATTCACTTTCTATTTTAATTAGTTTTCCTCGTGTTGATAAATCGGTCGTGATTAATTCAGAGTGCGGTAGTAATGCGGTGATGATTTTTTCAAATGAATTCAATGGCTTAATTAATCTTTTCATATTTAACGACCTTGGTGTATGACCTACTCTATCAATCAAATAATTATCTGATTTTCAATTGATGCGTTATTAATTTTTTATCACAATGTTAAATTATTTCGCAATAGACATTTTTCTCTTTAGTAGGCTTTTTAGGTATGTGGTGGATATTTTAGGGGGTTTGTTTTATATTAAAAAGTATGTTGTAACTAAATAAAGTTATGTATATCCGGCAATGGTTGAGAATAATCATGAATAAATACTTTTCAATAGAATCACTTACAGTTTGCTTTAAAAAACAAGAAGAAAAACTATCTGAACTGGTCAAATTGTTAATGAATTATCAACTTATTAATGCACAGGTGTTTGAATTACCGAAAATTGAAAAAGGTGAAGAACATAAACAAATAACCGAGATTATGGTCAACCCGCTACAAGGAAATGAAGCACTCAATGTAGGTTTATGCTTCTATCAGAAGCTATTCATACACCATAATAATCCTAATATCAGTAGCAAAGCTGCGAGCCGCTTGCCAGGTGCCTTGTGTTTTTCTGTAAACCACCAGCAATATAAAGAAGCAACGGAAATCATTAACGAAGTAAACCAATTAAAAATAGCGTTAGAAAATATCGTCACCAAAGAATCAGGTGTCAGCAAAGAACAACGATTTGAATTTGTTCATGACCATTTACGCGGCCTTATTACCCTGAATGCCTATCGTACTATCACTCCCCTATTGAATCCTGACTCCATTAATTTTGGATGGGCCAATAAGAACATCATTAATAGGGTTACCAAGCAACAAATTCTGGAAAAACTGGAAAAAAGCTACAATGCAGGAAGAGCAGTTCCTCCCTATTCCAACGATCAATGGGCAGCATTGGTGGCATTAGAAATTACAGATGTTAAAAAATTACCCGATGATGTGGTATTAAAAATAAAACGACCAGTAAAAGTGCAACCTATTACCCGTGTATGGTATTCAGAAATACAAAAGCAAGTCCAATATGCCTGCCCGCTCCCTTTAATTGTTTTCTACACAGAAGATAGTGAAATCAAACCCAAAATCGGTACCTTACCCAACTACAATGTCAACACAATCAAACATAAGCATAAACCCAAAGCAAAGCCACTTGAATTGGTCATTCCTCGTTTGCATCTTTACAAGGAAATCTAAGGTATAAAAAAACCGGAGTATAAGTGTTCTCCGGTTTTTGCATTTGCTTATATAGCAAGCATTATTTCATGCTGCCAACCATATCTTCTGGGCGAACCCACTCATCAAATTCAACTTCTGTTAAATACCCTAGCTGGAGTGCTGATTGTTTTAATGTCAATCCTTCTTTATGTGCTTTTTTAGCAATTTCAGCAGCTTTATCATAGCCAATATGAGTATTCAACGCAGTTACCAACATCAGTGATTCATTCAACAACTGGGTAATGCGTTCACGGTTAGGTTCAATACCAATAGCACAATGCTCATTGAAACTACGCATACCATCCGCCAACAAACGGACAGATTGCAGGAAATTATCAATAACCATAGGACGGAATACGTTCAATTCAAAGTTACCAGATGAACCACCAATGTTGATCGCTACATCGTTACCCATGACCTGAGCACATAACATGGTCATCGCTTCACACTGAGTTGGGTTCACTTTGCCTGGCATGATCGAGCTGCCTGGCTCATTTTCAGGAATGGAAATTTCACCAATACCGCAACGAGGGCCAGAAGCCAACCAACGAACATCGTTAGCAATCTTCATCAATGATGCAGCCAAACCTTTCAATGCACCGTGTGAGTGAACTAATGCGTCACAAGTTGCCAGAGCTTCAAATTTATTCGGCGAAGTAATAAAAGGATGACCAGATAATTCAGCAATTTTCTGTGCAACACGAACAGCATACTCAGGATGAGTATTCAGACCCGTTCCTACCGCAGTGCCACCCAGTGCCAGTTCACATACATGAGGAATACTATCTTCAATGTGTTTCAAGTTATGCGTCAACATAGCTGCCCAGCCGGAAATCTCCTGGCCTAAGGTCAATGGAGTTGCATCTTGTAAGTGAGTACGACCAATTTTTACGATATCTTTAAATGCTTCCGCTTTATCCGCCAGAGTCTTTTGTAATACTTTTAACTCTGGTAACAGGTGCTCACGTAATGCAGTGACTGCTGCAACATGCATGGCTGTTGGGAAAACGTCATTAGAGCTTTGGCTCTTGTTAACGTCATCATTAGGGTGAATCAGACGTTCGTTGCCCCTTTTACCACCAAGGATCTCACTACCACGGTTCGCCAACACTTCATTCATGTTCATGTTGCTTTGAGTTCCCGAACCGGTCTGCCAGATAGCAAGAGGGAATTCTGTTGGATGTTTGCCGGCCAACACCTCTTTCGCCGCAGCGATAATTGCTTCGCCACGTTCTTGAGGCAGAAGGCCTAGATCCATATTAACGCTGGCCGCTGCTTGTTTAGTCAATGCAAGAGCATGAATCAATGCGACAGGCATTTTTTCCTGAGAAATTCGGAAATGCTCCAGTGAGCGCTGAGTTTGCGCCCCCCATAATTGGTCAGCAGGTACTTCGATAGGTCCCATTGAGTCTTTTTCAATGCGAGTGGCTGCCATTACTATCTCCTTAGCACACAGAATAATTGAACACGCCGGAACAAACTTTGCAGATAAATTAGTCGGCATCCATTTATCATGCCATAAATTCATTATCGATAATGCGACCTAACCGTGTTTATTGTATTGTTGTCATATAAATAAGTTACTTTTTATTATAGGAAATTCCTCCATGCTGAAAATGACCAACAAAATCCAACATTATGACTGGGGGAGTAAAACCGCTCTGACGGATATTTATGGTATCGAGAACCCTGATAATCAGCCAATGGCAGAACTATGGATGGGAGCACATCCAAAATGTAGTTCACTGGTGATGGATCCTAAAACGGGTGAAACTATCGCCTTGAATATTTTGATCGAAAAAGAACCAGAAAAATACCTTGGAAAAAAAGTGACCCAACAATTCCAGCGTCTGCCTTTTTTGTTCAAAGTATTATGTGCAGCTCAACCTCTATCTATTCAAGTACATCCTGATAAAACATCAGCAGAAATGGGATTTGCCAAAGAGAACGCACAAGGGATACCGTTAGACTCAGCACAACGCAACTACAAAGATGATAATCATAAACCTGAATTGGTCTACGCACTGACCCCGTTCAAGGCCATGAATGCTTTTAGACCTTTATCTGAGATCGCACAATTATTGGATTATGTTTCTGCCGCACATCCAGATATTCAAACATTCCTCCAGCAACCGACTGAACAAAATTTGTCGTTCCTGTTTTCACAGTTGCTGAATATGCAAGGCGAACAAAAGCATTTGGCGATGGCTGTGTTAAAGTCAGCATTAAACTGTCATCAGGGCGAACCGTGGGATACCATCAAAAAAATGACTTCGTTCTACCCTGATGATAATGGACTATTTGCACCACTCTTGCTCAATGTCATTGAACTCGAACCCGGCCAGGCGATGTTTCTATATGCCCGCACTCCCCATGCTTATCTTGATGGTATCGCCCTGGAGGTTATGGCCAATTCTGACAATGTGTTGCGTGCCGGTCTAACCAGCAAGCATATTGATGTCCCTGAATTAATGACTAATCTGGATTTTATTCCAAAAGCTGCCGATACTTTGCTAACCGTACCACGACAGGAAAAAGAAGCACTGAATTACCCTGTTCCTGTTAATGATTTTTGTTTTTCTGTTTATTCTGTTTCAGAACAACCAATCTCATTGGAAAATAATTCAGCATCAATTCTATTTTGTGTTGAAGGGCAAACGGTTATCGGCACTGATAAGCAGCAATTGAAATTACTTTCAGGCGAATCAATCTTTTTGCCCGCTATCGAAAAAAACGTCACTGTTTATGGTAAGGGGAGAATAGCTAAAGTGTCTAATTAATTTTATTATATTCATATGGTTATGATTATTTTATTGGTTATTAATCATATTTTCAGTGAACTTTGACATAAATACAAAATGCATAATACACCCATGTATATGCGTTGAAAGGATGGGATTTCTACATGAAAAAATCGTTAGTTGCAGTAAGCATTGTTGTTGCTCTGGGCGCTGTATGGACAGGAGCATCATGGTATACAGGTAAGAAACTTGAAGACCGTTTAGATAGCTTTGTAAAAAAGGCAAATACTGAACTGGAAAAATCGTTTCCTGAAAGTGGCATAGAATGGCAAGCAAAAGATTTTAAACGAGGTATTTTCAGTTCCGATGTCCGCTTGATCCTAAACATCAAAAGTGGCGTAAAAAATGCCGACATTCCGCCAAATGAAGAAATCATTTTAAAATCGACGATCGAGCATGGGCCATTTCCCATTACTAACCTGAAATCATTCAACCTGATACCTCAAATGGCCTCTATCCATGCAGAACTTGAAAAAAATGATGCATTGAAAGAGCTATTTAATATCACAAACGAAAAATCACTATTTAACTTAGATGCTAAAGTCAGTTATAGCCGCTCACTCTCTGCTAACATTGACCTGATCCCTGTTAACCATACAGAAACTAAAGAAAATGGTGACCAACGGGTTCTGTCATTCTCAGGAGCAAGAATCAGTGCCGACGTTAATCATGATTTGAGTGAATTTTCATTCACAGTCAAAAGTGATGAACTCTCTTTCAGTGATCCTATCAAAAAAGAGACAATTTCACTTAAAGGCATTGATTTTAAATCAGATAATAAAAAAGGTAAATTCGATATCTATACCGGAGATCAAAGCTACAGCATTGGCGAATTCAGCATGAATGGAATTCCTAATGAGCCAAATGTCTCTCTTAAAGGAATGAAAATTACATCTAATTTAGGTGAGGATAAAGACAATCTGAACATCAAAATCGCTTATAGCGTCGATGGTGTCAAGATTAAAGATATAGAATTTGGTTCTGGTAAATTGGCTCTGGGTATGGAAAAACTGGATGGTCAGTCTGTACGTAAATTTACCCAGGCCTATAATGCTGCGACAAAAGAAGCCCTGACTACGGATGAAGTATCTTACAATATGACTTCCTTAGCGATCCTCAGTAACTTACATCTTCTTCTGAATCACAATCCACAATTCAGCATTTCTCCTTTTAGCTGGAAAAACAGCAAAGGCGAAAGTTCAGTAGATTTCAAACTTTCTTTACAAAACATTCCGGAAGATAAAAGTACATTGCAATTTATGGGACCGGAAGAAATGGTTCGTACTCTGATTCAAGAGTTGTCCTTGAATATTAATGTACCGAAAGCCATGCTGATAGAATCTATTGCGCAGTCAACGATGCTAGATGGTAAGGATAAAGCTGCCGCAGAAGCCCAAGCGGAAGCCCAAGTTCAGATGATTACTCAAGAAGGGATTAAATACAAAATCCTTACTGATAAAGACGGTATCATTGGCCTTAACTTCCACTACGCCAATGATAAAGTCAACCTAAACGACGAAGAATCCAACTTACACCAATTCCTGCTTGATAATGGCCTTGTAGAATAGCACTTTCACCTTTTTGCCAGTCAACACGTTGGCTGGCTTTTTTGTATATATAAATTTAATAAGAAGGATAAGAAAATGATTGACATACAGCTTCCACTCACTGATCTGCACCGTCACCTTGACGGTAATATCCGTCCTGAAACTATTTTGGATCTCGCTCGTCAACATAATATCCCACTCCCAGCTTATGAGCTGGAAGCATTACGTCCCCATGTTCAAATCATTGAAAATGAACCTAACCTTGTCAGCTTCCTGCAAAAATTAGACTGGGGTGTGACTGTACTTGCCGATTTAGAGGCTTGCCGCAGAGTCGCCGTTGAAAACGTTGAAGATGCGGTCAATGCCGGTCTTGATTATGCTGAACTACGTTTCTCACCATATTACATGGCTATGAAACACCAACTTCCCGTTGAAGGCGTCGTAGAAGCAGTGATCGATGGTATTCACTCAGCCAGCCAGCAACATGATATTCAGATCCGTTTAATTGGTATCCTCAGTAGAACATTTGGGGAACAAGCCTGCACCGAAGAACTTGCTGGACTTCTTGCCCATAAACAACATATCACCGCATTAGATCTGGCAGGTGATGAGTTAGGTTTCCCAGGGCATCTCTTTGAACAACACTTTATCCGAGCGCGCGATGCGGGCTGGAATATCAGTGTACATGCAGGTGAAGCCGCCGGTGCGGAAAGCATCTGGCACGCTATTCGTGAATTGGGCGCAACGCGTATTGGTCACGGTGTCAAAGCAATCACTGATCCAACCCTAATGGATTATTTGGCCAAAAATGGCATCGGTATTGAATCCTGCCTGACATCAAACCTGCAAACCAGCACAGTCAGTTCTTTGCCAGCTCACCCGCTAAAACAATTCCTTGAGCACGGTATTTTGGCATCAATCAATACAGATGATCCGGCAGTAGAAGGCGTTGAAATTCGCCATGAGTATACCGTTGCTGCACCGGCAGCGGGGCTGTCTCCCGCGCAAATCCGACAGGCGCAGATTAATGGCTTGGCAACCGCATTCCTCAGTGAAGCGGAAAAACAGGCGCTGAAAACAAAAGTCGCCAACCGCTAAAAACACTATTTATTATTCCAGGTTATTTTATTCCAAAGGCAGAAAGTTACTCTGCCTTTTCTGTTTTTAGGCGTTGTGCATAACGCTGAGCAAGGACAGCACAAACCATCAGTTGGATCTGGTGGAAAATCATCAGCGGTAACAGCATCACACCTACCATTGACGCGGGAAATAATACATTGGCCATTGGCACGCCATTCGCCAGGCTCTTTTTCGAACCACAAAACACAATAGTAATTTCGTCATCTTTTCCAAAACCCAGCAACCGCGAGCTATATACATTAATTACTAATACGATAGCTAATAAAACACAGCAAACGATCCCAATCATGAAAAGTGAATAAGCATCGATTTTATGCCAGATACCTTCCACCACTGCCTCACTAAATGCAACATAAACCACCAGCAAAATAGAAGAGCGATCCGTCATGCTGACCAACTTTTTATGTTTTTCTACCCAACTAGCAATCAAAGGGCGCGATAAGTGTCCAACAATAAAAGGCACCATCAACTGCAAGATAATATCTTTTATCGCTTTCCAGATATCAGTTTGAGCACCTCCCTCATGAGTCTGGATCAAAAAACCAACCAATAATGGCGACAGGAATACGCCTAATAGGCTTGAAGCGGAAGCACTGCATATCGCCGCTGCAACATTTCCCCCTGCAACGGAAGTAAAAGCAATAGCTGATTGTACCGTGGCAGGTAAAGCACAAAGATAAAGAAAGCCCATATAAATTGTTGGTGACATCCATTCCGGTACGATGAAACTTAATCCCATTCCCAGAATGGGAAATAGGATAAAAGTGCTAGTGAAAATCACCAAATGTAATCGCCAATGCCCTATCCCTGCCAAAATGGCATTACGGGATAATTTCGCCCCATGCATAAAAAATAATAATGCAATGGCGGCCGTTGTTAAGTATTGAAACCACTTTTTAGCTTCACCTTCACAAGGAAAAAATGATGCAATGATGACTACCGTAATCAATGTAACTAAAAAAGGATCAATTCTTAATTTTTGCAATACGTTCATCAATACAAGCTCCCTTGTCCCACTGCCACCGTTTAATTAGTCAATTAAGATTGTGCGCTGTTCTGTTGCCGATTTTTCACCTGCTTCAATAAGTTTCATAATCAAAATAGCTTCGCTGGCAGTCACCGGATTCGGTTTTCCAAACAAAATCGCATCACGAATAGCAGCATAATAAGCGCCATAGTTGCCAGGCACAGTAGGAATAATTTGCGTAACCAAGTTATCATTTTGTGACAATGTCACATAACCATCCCGTGCATCATATCCCCAGTCTGCTCGTGGCGGCCTTTCCCCTGACTTTAAACGCTCTTCCTGAGGATCTAGCCCATACTTGGTATAACTACCAACCATACCATGCAATGTATAAATAGGTGATTCTGCCGCTGCCAGCATGGTGGCATGTAATACAACTTTCAAATCAGGATAGGTGAGCTGTGCATGAAAATAATCCGCAGTCTCTGCATTCGGACGCATCATACCCAAATCTGTAGTGATGGCTTGTGGTTTGCCAAAAAGTTGAACTGCCTGATCCAGTAAATGAGGCGCTAAATCATACCAGATGCCACTACCCGTTCCGGCTGCTTCACGCCAGCGCTGACGAACAACGGGGCGATAACGATCAAAGTGGGATTCATAATATTTCAACGCACCCAATTTATTTTCTTTGATGAGTGATTTAACCGTCAGAAAGCCAGAATCCCAACGACGATTATGGAATACAGACAACAATAAATTGGCTTCTTCTGCCTGATTTTTCAATGATTGAGCTTGTTCTACCGTAATGGTAAAAGGCTTATCAACGACTACATGTTTACCTGCTGCCAATGCCTTTTGTGCTAATGGATAGTGAGTATCATTTGGTGTTGGGATCACAATAAGGTCAATGTTGGGATCAGTGAAAAGTTCTTCCGAAGAAGAAACGACTGATATTGCTGGCCAGTCTTTTTTTACTTTATCTGCATCACTGCTGGAAATGGCAACCAATTCAATATTAGGTGTTCCTGCAATCAGTGGAGCATGGAATGTTTTACTTGCATAACCGTAACCTACCAAACCAACCTTTAAAAAATCACTCATAACTGCCTCTAAATAATGATTGTAATATCGTAAACGAAGGATCAAGCACCAGAAAGTATCACCACCTCTCACACGTTAGCAAATAATCCTGATTCCAGGACGACTATCTTTTTCCTATAATCACTTTTCTAATATCAAAAACACTCATGACGGAGTGAAAACTTCTTATGTATCAGTCCAATGATTATTATCGTATTAATGGCTGGTTATTAGCGCCTGCCGCATATCTAATCATGACATTAATTGCTGCCAGTTTAATGTTACTACTATATATAATGACGTTTATTCATAAAAACGGGGCTATTCACCAAATAGGAGGCAATTTTACCGCGTTGTGGTATACCTCAGTATTAACCACGGCAATAATGTGGTGTTTTACTGTGTGGGTATTGAAGCTACTTTTTATTCGTTCGAAACGATTTCCACGTATTTTTATTATTTGGTTGATGGTTTCCGTGCTGATAGCGATAAAAACTTTCGCCTTTTCTCCTATTTCTGATGAAATGGCAATACGCTCTCTATTATGGCCATTACTGGCTACTGCCGTTTTTATTCCTTATATTAAACGCGCCCATCGAGTGAAAATGACTTTCACACAAGATCGATAACATACCCCACAATTGATTGTTATCATTGCCCCGCTTCCCCGCATTCAAGTGGGGAATTTCTACTCAAACTACGTAAGCAGTGTTCCATTTTCCAATATTTTATTTTCAGGTATAGCAATGACTGAATACCTTTTGTTATTTGTTGGCACAGTCTTGGTCAATAACTTTGTTTTAGTAAAATTCTTGGGTCTATGCCCATTTATGGGCGTATCCAAAAAACTCGAAACAGCTATCGGTATGGGGCTGGCAACAACTTTTGTTCTCACCCTGGCCTCTATCTGCTCATGGCTGGTAAACACATTTATTCTTGTCCCGCTTGATTTGGTTTATTTACGAACTCTGAGCTTTATTCTTGTTATTGCAGTTGTGGTTCAGTTTACTGAATTGGTTGTCCGCAAAACCAGTCCGATGCTTTATCGCTTGTTAGGAATATTTTTGCCTCTGATTACGACCAACTGTGCTGTACTTGGTGTCGCGTTGTTGAATGTCAATCAATCCCACGGTTTTTTACAATCTGCTGTATATGGATTCAGCGCTGCCGCGGGTTTTTCCCTCGTCATGGTGCTGTTTGCCGGCATTCGAGAGCGCTTAGCCGTTGCCAATATTCCTGTTCCTTTTCGTGGTTCATCGATAGGGCTTATTACTGCCGGGTTAATGTCCCTCGCATTTATGGGTTTTAGTGGTTTGGTGAAATTTTGATGATGTCATTATGGATTGCTACCGGCGTGTTAAGCATACTCGGATTAGCCTTTGGTTTAATTCTTGGGTTTGCTGCCCGTCGTTTTAAAGTAGAAGAAGACCCGATTGTTGAAAACATCGATAACCTATTACCACAAAGTCAGTGTGGACAATGTGGTTATCCGGGCTGTCGCCCCTACGCGGAAGCAGTTGCCAATAACGGTGAGATGATCAATAAATGCGCCCCTGGTGGAGAGCAAGTTATGCTCAAACTTTCTGAATTGCTGGGTGTTGATCCACAACCGTTAGATGGCGATGATGACGTTCAAAACCCAGCCAGAAAAGTTGCTTTCATTGATGAAGAAAATTGCATAGGTTGTACAAAATGCATCCAGGCTTGCCCTGTAGATGCCATTATTGGTGCAAACCGTGCCATGCACACCGTTGTTGAAGATCTCTGCACAGGTTGTGACCTATGTGTCGCACCTTGCCCAACAGATTGCATTACGATGATCCCCGTTGCTACTACTACCTCAAATTGGAAATGGGATTTAAACACCATTCCAGTAAAAAATATTTCCGTAACACCAGAACCTACTTTGTTTTCCCCTGCTAAGCCTGTTGAGGTTAAAACCCATGTTTAATCTGTTCAACTTGCTTAACAAAAACAAAATCTGGGATTTTGATGGTGGCATCCATCCACCAGAAATGAAGTTGCAATCTAGCCGTACCCCATTACGCCATGCTCCATTGCCGAATGAATTAATCATTCCCCTACAGCAACATCTGGGACCAGAAGGCGAACTACTCGTTAAAGTGGGCGATAATGTATTGAAAGGCCAGCCTTTAACGCTTGGAATGGGCAGAACAGTACCTGTTCATGCTTCCACATCTGGAACAATTATCGCAATTGAACCTTGCGTTACGGCACACCCTTCTGGATTAAAAGAATTATGTATCAGGTTGCATCCTGATGGTAAAGATCAATGGGGAGAACGCAACAGAGTCGCTGATTACACGACACTGGATGCCAATGAAATATTGCAACGCATTCAACAAGCCGGTATTGCTGGCTTAGGTGGTGCAGGCTTCCCGACTGAAACAAAACTTAAAGGTGGACGACACAATCTTAATACCCTGATTATTAACGCGGCTGAGTGTGAACCGTATATCACCGCTGATGACCGTTTAATGCAGGAGCACGCAAAAGAAATTATTGAAGGTATCCGTATCTTGGTGCACCTGCTTAACCCAAAGCAGGTATTAATCGGCATTGAAGATAACAAACCAGAGGCAATTCATGCTTTAAACGCAGCACTTAATGGTGATAAGTCCATCATCGTGCGCGTCATTCCAACAAAATATCCCTCTGGTGGTGCCAAACAACTCACCAAGATCCTGACCGGAAAAGAAGTTCCTTCTGGCGGTCGCTCTTCTGATATCGGCGTTCTTATGCAAAACGTGGGGACAGTCGTGGCGATAAAACGAGCCATTATTGATGGCGAACCGTTAATCGAGCGTGTAGTTACACTAACAGGTGAAGCTATCACTTCGCCTGGTAATTTCTGGACTCGCCTCGGCACTCCCGTTCACTTCCTGTTACAACAAGCTGGATTTAACCCAGGATCAGAACAAATGGTCATCATGGGTGGGCCGTTAATGGGATTCACTTTGCCTGATTTGAATGTCCCTATCGTCAAAATCAGTAACTGTATTCTTGCACCATCGGTACAAGAGATGGTGCCCAAAGCAATTGAAGAAGCATGTATCCGCTGCGGATTATGCGTTGAAGCATGCCCTGCTGGATTGTTGCCGCAACAACTGTATTGGTTCAGTCGTGGGCAAGAACATGAAAAAGCCAAAAACCATCATTTATTCGACTGTATTGAGTGTGGTGCTTGTGCTTATGTATGCCCAAGTAACATTCCCTTGGTTCAATACTACCGGCAGGAAAAAGCTGAAATATGGGCGATAGAAGCAGAAGCACACCGTTCTATTGAAGCGAAGGTGCGCTTTGAAGCCAAACAAGCACGTATGGAACGGGAAAAATTAGCTCGCGAAGAACGCCATAAGAACGCGGCTGTCCAAGTAAATAGCAGCGATAAAAGTGCCGTACAAGCAGCTCTTGCCCGTGTGAAGGAAAAACAGGAGAACGCAGGTGAATCTATCGTTGTGCAATCAGGCCAATTACCTGACAATGCAGCAGCAATTGCGGCACGTAAAGCCAGAAAAGAACAGTTACGTGTTCGTCAGGCAGAAAAACAAATTACTACAAGCCCAGAACCAAATATAGATACACCAACACCTGTTGCAGACAGTGATCCGCGTAAAGCCGCCTTAGCTGCTGCGATAGCCAGAGCAAAAGCAAAAAAGGCAGCACAAAGCGGAGAAGTGACAACGTCACCAGAAGAGCCTCAACAAAATAGTGCGGATGATAAACAAGATCCTCGCAAAGCGGCGGTTGCAGCGGCTATCGCCCGTGCCAAGGCTAAAAAAGCTGCTCAAAACCAGCCTGAATCAGCTCCATTACAGACGGTTCCCAAAGAGACAGAAGAGACTGACCCTCGCAAAGCAGCGGTTGCGGCGGCTATCGCCCGCGCCAAGGCTAAAAAAGCTGCTCAAAACCAGCCTGAATCAGCTCCATTACAGACGGTTCCCAAAGAGACAGAAGAGACTGACCCTCGCAAAGCGGCGGTTGCAGCGGCTATCGCCCGTGCCAAGGCTAAAAAAGCTGCTCAAAACCAGCCTGAATCAGCTCCATTACAGACGGTTCCCAAAGAGACAGAAGAGACTGACCCTCGCAAAGCAGCGGTTGCGGCGGCTATCGCCCGTGCCAAGGCTAAAAAAGCTGCTCAAGCTCAAGAAGAACAAAGAATTACAACAGAATAGTGAAATTTATCGATGAAATTTAGGCCAGTAACAACTGACAATAATCAACTAAAAGTCGCAAGTTCGCCTTTTACACACAATCAAAAAAGCACTAGCCAGATCATGCTTTGGGTGGTTTTAGCTGCCATACCCGGTATTGCTGTCCAGACCTATTTTTTTGGCTATGGAACATTGTTCCAGATTTTGTTTGCTGTCATTACCGCATTGTTAGCCGAATCTGCTGCTATTGCGTTTAAAAAACAGCTCATACTTCCCTATCTCAAAGATAATTCTGCTTTAGTCACAGGATTACTTTTAGGTATTAGCTTGCCACCATTAGCACCATGGTGGCTAATTGTGCTCGGCACGTTTTTTGCCGTTATTATTGCTAAACATCTGTATGGCGGACTTGGACAAAATCCGTTTAACCCTGCCATGATTGGCTATGTCGTTTTGTTGATCTCATTCCCAATACAAATGACCAGTTGGATGCCCCCAGAATCTTTACAGACATTCACGTTAACACCGTGGGATAGCCTGATGGTCATTTTCACAGGACATACGCCAGATGGCTCCACTTTGTTACAACTGCAACAAGGCATTGACGGATTGAGTCAAGCAACACCGTTGGACAGTTTCAAAACTGGCAGGTTGACTCACAATATTGATGAAGTATTGCAACAACCTATATTACAAGGCGTTTTAGCCGGTATTGGCTGGCAATGGGTTAATATTGCTTATTTGGTTGGTGGCCTGATTATGCTCAACCGAAAAATCATTAACTGGCAAATTCCAACTGCATTTATTTTGTCACTGGGTATTTGTGCATTGATTAGTTGGCTCCTCGATCCTACTCGTTATTCACCTCCTTTATTGCAACTCTTTTCCGGTGCAACCATGCTAGGTGCATTTTTTATTGCGACTGATCCAGTTAGCGCAGCAACAACACCAAAAGGCCGCTTGATTTACGGAGCCATTATTGGTGGGCTTATTTGGATAATTCGTGTTTATGGTGGTTATCCTGACGCTGTTGCATTTGCGGTATTATTGGCAAACATATGTGTACCACTTATTGACCATTACACCCAGCCGCGTGCTTACGGCCATAAATAGGAAAAGAGAAAGTGCTATGTTAGAAACTATGCGTCGTCACGGTATTACCCTCGCAATCTTCGCGGCATTTACGACAGGGTTAACGACAATTGTTTATTCATTGACAAAAGATCGGATCGCTGAACAGTCTGCTTTGCAGCATAAGGTGTTATTGGATCAAGTTGTTCCTCCTGCTTTATACGACAATGATATGCAAAATGAATGCTATCTGGTAACCAACAATGCATTAGGCAATGAACAACCTCACCGCCTTTACCTCGCCCGTAAAAAAGGTATTCCGGTCGCCGCTGCGTTAGAAAGTACAGCCCCTGATGGTTATTCCGGTGCAATCCAATTATTGGTTGGGGCTGATTTTTCTGGCAGTGTGTTGGGGGTTCGGGTCACTGAACACCATGAAACACCTGGTTTGGGAGATAAAATAGACACCAGAATTTCCAATTGGATCTATGCCTTCTCTGGGAAAAAAATAATATCAAAAGATGATCACAATTGGGCGGTCAAAAAAGACGGCGGAGAGTTCGACCAATTTACGGGTGCAACTATTACACCACGTGCTGTTGTCAGTGCCGTTAAACGAACCGCGCTTTATCTGGAAACAGTGCCGACACAACTTTCTTCCCTGCCAATTTGTGAAGAGAAATAATCATGAGTGAAACTAAGAATCTATTTATTCAGGGGCTGTGGAAAAATAACTCCGCATTGGTACAACTTTTAGGGCTTTGCCCTCTATTAGCTGTTTCCTCCACAGCAACCAATGCTCTGGGATTAGGATTAGCGACAACGCTGGTTTTGATGAGCACCAATATAGCCGTATCAGCCTTACGTCGTTGGGTCCCTCATGAAATCCGTATCCCAATTTATGTGATGATAATTGCGTCTGTCGTCAGTGCTGTCCAGATGTTAATCAATGCTTTTGCTTTCGGTCTCTATGAATCACTGGGGATTTTTATTCCCTTGATCGTGACTAATTGTATTGTGATTGGTCGTGCCGAAGCCTTCGCATCGAAGAATTCAGTTTACCACTCAACAATTGATGGCCTTTCAATGGGGCTGGGTGCAACTTTCGCCTTATTTGTATTGGGTGCCATGCGAGAAATTTTAGGGAATGGGACTATTTTTGATGGTGCGGATTTATTGCTGGGCAGTTGGGCTAAATCACTACGTATCGAAATAATTCATCTGGACTCCCCTTTCCTTCTTGCCATTCTGCCACCAGGTGCTTTTATTGGATTAGGTTTGATGCTGGCAGGAAAGTATATCATTGATGAACGTATCAGAAATCGGGCAGAAAATAAAAAACGGCAGTACGTAGAAAAAGGCTGTGGAAGCCATATAACAAGAGGCTGAAGAGTAATCAGATATGAATCAACAAAAACGGATTGAGATACTCACCCGTTTACGGGATAACAATCCACATCCAACTACTGAGCTGGTGTTTAGTTCCCCATTTGAGTTACTGATTTCCGTATTACTATCTGCGCAGGCTACCGATGTCAGTGTAAATAAGGCAACGGCAAAACTCTATCCTATTGCCAATACCCCGCAGGCGATCCTTAATTTGGGTGTTGATGGTTTAAAGGAGTATATAAAAACCATTGGGTTATATAACACTAAAGCTGAAAATGTGATCAAAACCTGCCGGATATTGCTGGAAAAACATCAGGGAGAAGTACCGGAAGATCGCGCAGCACTAGAAGCGTTACCTGGTGTTGGTCGAAAAACTGCTAATGTTGTTTTAAATACTGCTTTTGGTTGGCCAACCATCGCCGTTGATACACATATTTTTCGCGTCAGTAATCGAACTCAATTTGCACCAGGGAAGAATGTTGATGAAGTTGAGAGGAATTTATTGAAAGTTGTACCATCCGAATTCAAAGTTGATTGTCACCATTGGCTGATTCTGCATGGTCGCTATACCTGTATTGCTCGTAAGCCGCGCTGTGGCTCCTGTATTATTGAGGATCTTTGTGAATATACAGATAAAACCGAATAATAAAAAATCTTAAATCTCCATTGGTCTGCCTCCTATTCAATCACTACAGGAGGCAGACTGAAAAACATATCATGACCATTCCTTTCCTATTGAAATTTATAAATAAATTAAGATAACTTTAATCCCTTGGTTGACTTGTTTTATTATTTGGGTGGTAGTTGTAATTCTATTTTGTAAATCCAAAAAGTATGTTGTAACTAAATGTCTTTATTAGACTGAATATAATTAATAACACTATCATATCAGTAGGTGAGTAAATAATTATTTCCTGTTTCGGAAAACGACTAATTTGTGGTCTTACATCGCAGTTTTTCCTGTTTTGATAAGATGTTACTTGCTCCATACTCTCGATTCGCGTAAAACTGTTGTCCAAAATTTTCGATAATAACTCCATATTCCCCAGATATTATGTTTCAAAATAATCCGCTGCTTGCACAGCTAAAACAGCAACTTCACGCACAGACCCAGCGTGTAGAAGGTTTAGTCAAAGGAACTGAGAGAGGTTTTGGGTTTTTAGAAGTCGACGGCCAAAAAAGTTATTTCATTCCGCCTCCTCACATGAAGAAAGTAATGCACGGTGATCGGATTACCGCAGCTATTCACACAGACAAAGAGAAAGAAATTGCCGAACCTGAATCGCTGATTGAACCCTTCCTGACCCGTTTTGTAGGAAAGGTGCAGAAGAAAGAAAATGACAACCGATTATGGATTATTCCTGATCACCCATTATTAAAAGATACTATCCCTTGCCGCCCGGCAAACCACGTTAACCATCCCTTTGAAAATGGTGATTGGGCCGTAGCTGAAATGCGACGGCATCCCCTGAAAGGAGATCGTGGTTTTCACGCTGAAATCACTGGCTATATTACACAAGGTGATGACCACTATGCACCGTGGTGGGTAACATTAACCCGCCATGAACTGGAACGTGAAGCGCCTGCAATGATAGATTGCCCGTTGGACGATAGTTCTATCGAACGCATCGATCTGACCGCTCTTGATTTTGTCACTATTGACAGCGCAACAACCGAAGATATGGATGATGCCCTGCACATCAGCAAAAATGATGATGGCAGCCTGAAACTTTCTATTGCCATTGCAGATCCCACTGCTTATATCAAAGCGGGCAGCGAACTGGACAAAATTGCCTACCAACGCAGTTTCACCAATTACCTGCCAGGTTTCAATATTCCAATGCTCCCTCGTGAGCTATCTGATGACCTATGTTCGCTGCGTCCTAATGTGCGCCGCCCTGCTCTGGTTTGTCAGGTTTCAATTCTCAAAGATGGTCAATTGGGCGATGATATTCAATTCTTCTCTGCTTGGGTTGAATCTAAATTTAAGCTGGTTTATGACGAAGTCTCTGACTGGTTAGAAGGCCAAGAAGGTTGGAAACCAGAATCAGACGCGGTGACTAACCAAATCACTCTCCTAAAAGAGATGTGTGAACGTCGCAATAACTGGCGCCTGCAAAACGCGCTGGTTTTCAAGGAACGTCCAGATTATCGATTTATTCTTGATGAAGGTGGCAATGTTGTTGATATCGTTATTGAACAACGTCGTTCGGCCAATCGAATTGTTGAAGAAGCCATGATCACAGCGAACTTATGTGCAGCTAAAATTCTGCACGATAAGTTAGGCTTTGGTATTTATAATGTCCATACTGGCTTTGAACCTACTCAGATTGAACAAGTTATCGATGTTCTCAAGGAACATGGTATTGAAGCTAATGCTGATGCATTACTGAAACTGGAAGGGTTCTGTGAATTGCGCCGTGAGATGGACAGACAACCAACCCAATTTCTGGATAGCCGAATCCGCCGTTTCCAAACTTTTGCTGAAATCAAAACAGATCCAGGCCCACACTTTGGTTTAGGATTTAATGCTTACGCGACCTGGACATCCCCTATCCGTAAATACGGCGATATTATCAACCACCGTTTGTTAAAAGCGATTATCCACCAAGTGGAGACAGAAAAACCAACCGAAGATCTTTGCCTGCAATTGACCGAACGCCGTCGGGCTAACCGCATGGCAGAGCGTGATGTTGGTGATTGGCTCTATGCCCGTTTCCTGCAACCTCATGCTGGCACAGATAAAACATTCCCGGCAGAAATTATCGATATCACCCGCGGTGGCCTGCGAGTTCGACTGGTAGATAACGGTGCTATCGCTTTCGTCCCTGGGCCATTTTTGCATGCAGTTCGTGATGAACTTCAATGCAGTCAAGAAACAGGTTCCGTGTTGATTAAAGGTGAAACTGTTCACCGCTTGAATGATATCATCAATATCCGTATCGAAGAGGTCAGAATGGAAACCCGCAATATTGTGGCACGTCCTGTATAGACACCTCTTACAAGTTATTTCTATAAAATATCTCTGCCGCCATTTATGGCGGCATTTTTTGTGATAACAGTAATATGAAGTGACGCGCTTTGCCCGTACTATTGGTGACAATTTTTTTCGCCTCGATCGTCATGAACCAGAATTAAATACCGCTATTCCAGGTGATGAGCGTGATACTTCCACACCTCAAGCTATGGCAAAAAGTTTATATAATTTAGTGTTAGGCGATGCCTTAGTTAAAACACAACGTGAACAATTAGCTGAATGGATAAAAGGCAATACAACTGGCGGCGCCAGCATTCGTGCGGGAGTACCCAAGGATTGGATTGTAGGAGATAAAACCGGTCGCTGCGATTATGGTACAACAAATGATATCGCGGTCATTTGGCCAGTACCCAACCGTGCACCATTAGTTTTGGTGGCTTATTTTACTCAGCCAGATAACAAAGAAGCCGGTTCTCGTCCTGACGTATTGGCAGCGGCTGCACGTATCGTGACTCAAAACAAGGGAAATAAGGAATAAACATTCAGTCCTTCCTATATTGGCTAGCGTAACAGGCATTAATTCTATTGTTCAACTAACAAGCTATGCAATTTATTGGCAGCATAGCTTGTATATAACAAACTGAGCCTAGCCTCCAGCCAATTTTACCTTCATGCCTTTTGCTTCTAACAATTGCTTCAACAAGTCACGTTTATCGCCTTGAATTTCAATCTCACCCTCTTTGACAGAACCCCCGCAGCCACATTTTTTCTTCAATTCGGCTGCTAACTTAGCCAAAGTTTGGTCATCTGCATCTATACCCGTAATCACACAAACCCCTTTTCCTTTACGGCCACTGGTTTGGCGCTGGATACGTACAATACCATCACCTTTCGGGCGAGAAGGCTTTATTTTTTCTTCCTTCTGAATGCGTCCACCATCCGTCGAATAAACCAAACGAGAGTTATTATCCATGAATGACCCCGATAGATTGGTTAATTTGTTGTAGCGCCAATGCTGGATTTTCTGATCGGGTAATTGGACGCCCGATCACCATATAATCCACCCCAGCCTGTACCGCCTGAGGAGGTGTCATGATCCGACGCTGATCTCCCGCTTCTGTACCTTCAGGACGAATACCTGGGGTAACAAGCTGAAATGCTTGTCCACATACAGCTTTCAATTGCTGTGCTTCATGGGCTGAACAAACTACGCCATCTAAACCGCACTGCTTTGTCAATAATGCCAAACGCTCCGCATGTTGCGCTGGAGTCATATCAATGCCTGTACCTAATAAATCAGATTGCTCCATACTGGTCAACACTGTCACCGCAATCAACAAAGGCGCATCCTTACCGTAAGGCAGCAACGCTTCTTTAGCGGCTGTCATCATTCTTGCGCCACCACTTGCATGAACATTAACCATCCACACGCCAAGTTCTGCCGCAGCAGCAACTGCCCTTGCCGTTGTATTGGGGATGTCGTGAAATTTAAGATCCAAAAATACATCAAAACCACGCTGATGCAGCGCCTGAACAAATTGTGGTCCATACAGTGTAAACATCTCTTTGCCCACTTTCAGACGACAGGATTGTGGATCAATCTTGTCGGCAAATGCCAGCGCGGCATCCTGATTATCATAATCCAATGCAACAATAACAGGCGAGTCAATCTGTTTATCTAAAGTTTGAACTGTGTGGGAGGTCATTTTTCGGCCTTTTGATTTACTAATTAACTGAATTACTTATAAACTTTAATCACTAATGAATAGCAGCATATAGTGACAGTGTCACTGGCCATCCAGCCCTCGGATCGGTTTAACAGAGTCCCAAGAACGACATGATGGACAATGCCAATATAACGAGCGGGAAGTGAAGCCACATTTATGGCATCGATAATCAGGTTTTGTACGGATTTGCTCACCTACCATATTGCGCAAAAGAATCAGGCTCTCTTTAGCCCGCCCTTCTTCTGCTTCTGCCATGTGGTAATCCATCAGACGGTAAAATAATCTCATTGTTGGATGGTGTTCCAACTGACGATTAATGAAGTTTTGGGCAAATTCACGCCCTTCTTTCTTCTCAAGAATATCGGCCATATGAAGCTCAGCGATCGCACCACAATTTTCTTCAACACAACGCAGCACAAAAACTTGCCATTCGTCTGGTTGAGACAGGTATTGATAACACTCTTGCAACATTGGCAAAGATTCACTGACCAGTTGTTTATCCTGATCGAGGATACGTTTCAACGCATTGGTTGCTTTAAGATATTCCCCTTGAGCCATGTAAATACGGCCAAACATAATAGAGGCACGAGCACAGTTTTTATCCGCCTGAGACGCTTTATTCAAATAACCAATCGCATCAGTAAAATCATCATCGCCCATACATTGCAAAGCCAGCTCACAATAGAAATGAGCGATCTCTTCCCGAAAATGGTGTTTACCCAATTTTACGAGTTTTTCAGCGGTGTCAATGGCTTTATTCCAGTCACTAATTGACTGATAAATGGTTAGCAAGGAGTTGAAGGCATTTTCACGGAAATCAGTTTCGTCAATTAACTGAACAAACATACTTTCTGCTCGATCATAGACTCCGGCAGCCATATAATCTTGCCCAAGCTGTTGGATCGCAAGCAAACGTTGTTCAAATGTCAGGGAAGCACTTTCCATCAAAGACTGGTGAATACGGATAGCTCTTTCCACTTCGCCACGGGAACGGAAGAGATTTCCCAATGTCAGATGAGCCTCAAATGCAGAACTATCTTCTTTCAGCATATCAAGAAATAAATCTACCGCCTTATCCTGCTGATTGGAAAGCAAAAAATTAACACCATCAACATACTCACGCGAAAGGCGGTCAGCCGATTGTTGCTTATCTTGTTGAGCACTTCTGCGCCCCATATACCAGCCATAGGCGGCAGCAATGGGAAGCAACAGAAACAACAGCTCTAACATGAAGAATTATTCCTTGTTTAAGGCTACGGTAGATACGACTTTTTTGGCTGATTCAGATGGCTGCCCCACTTGAGTTTCCAGTCGCTTGATTTTACGTTTCACATGTCGCAAAGAAATACAGGCACGTAAGTAAAAAACCCCACAAACTCCCCAACCGAGGATAAAGCCAACAGCAAACAACGCAGCCAGCAATGTGGATACAGAGTAATGACCCTTAGCAATCAAATAATTGAACGTCACTATCTGATTATTATTTGCTCCCAGTGTTACTGAGATAACAAAAACAACCAGTGCCAGTAATAAGATCAGAAAATATTTCACATTTCTTCCTGTTATCTATCGTTGCTGATTGATTATGTCAAATAACAGACATAGTGGCGTGCTAAATTAGCATTTCTCGTCTACGTAAAGGAAGCAATTTATTGCAACAAACGTTGATTTTCCTCTTTTTACCATAAATACATCTGCAAAAATCTGCCTATAGTTTAGCATGTTAATATATTTATTATTAAAGAACCTGGCGCTTTATATTCATGCGTATTAATAATTTCTGTTACAATGCGCTGGTGTGTATGCGTTGTAATCAGAGAAAATTTTTTTGCGTAGTTTTAGCTGATTTCTCAACCGGTATTGTTCTGAGTATCGCAATATTTATAACGAGTTAAATCAACATATGAATACAAAAATACAGCTAAAACGAGTAGCTGAAGCAAAATTACCTACGCCATGGGGCGAGTTTTTAATGATTGGATTTGAAGAAATCAAAACAGGCCGCGATCATGTTGCCCTTGTTTTCGGTGATATTTCTGGTGATGAACCTGTACTATCGCGTATCCATTCTGAATGCCTCACTGGTGATGCTTTATTCAGCCTAAGATGCGATTGTGGTTTCCAGTTAGAGGCGGCGCTTTCGCAAATTAGTCAGGAAGGCCGTGGCATTCTGCTCTATCACCGCCAAGAAGGCCGCAATATTGGCCTGCTGAATAAAATTCGTGCCTATGCTTTACAAGATCAAGGTATTGATACTGTTGAGGCTAACCACCAATTAGGTTTTGCTGCCGATGAAAGAGATTTCACCCTGTGCTCAGACATGTATAAGCTTTTGAATATTAATTCTGTTCGTCTTCTTACTAACAACCCTAAAAAAGTTGAAATCATGATAGAAGCGGGTATTAATATCATCGAACGTGTCCCATTGATTGTAGGGCGCAACCCTCAAAATGCTCACTATTTGGATACCAAAGCCAGCCGAATGGGTCATATGCTGTTCAAATCAAGCTAAAATTTTTTCAATTCATTTCTAAAAAATATGAAAAAACTGCGTCGGTGTGGGCGCAGTTTTTATTTCTAAATGTGATTCCTTTTATTGATATTTCTTATTATTTCAACATATTACGAATCACATAATGTAAAATACCATCATGATAGAAGTAAGCCAGTTCTGTTCCTGTATCAATGCGACAACGGGTATCAATCACAATCTCCCGTCCGTTGGCATAAGTCATTTTCACTACAATCGTCTGTCCAGGCTGAATGTCAGATAATCCTGTAATATCAATTCGCTCCTCTCCCGTCAGGTTTAACGTCTTGCGGCTAACACCTTGAGGAAACTCCAATGGCAAAATGCCCATACCAATCAAGTTGGAACGGTGGATACGTTCAAAAGATTCCGCAATCACAACCCTAACCCCTAGTAATCTTGTCCCTTTTGCCGCCCAGTCACGGCTTGATCCTGAACCATATTCTTTACCTGCAATAATAGCTAATGGTGTTTTTTCTTCCTGATAACGCATAGCGGCATCATAAATAGCAAGTTGGGATTGTGAGGGAATATGACGGGTATATCCTCCTTCAACCGATACCATTTCATTACGAATACGAATATTGGCAAACGTTCCTCGCATCATAACTTCATGGTTGCCACGTCTTGAGCCATAAGAGTTAAAATCTTCTGGAGCAACGCCATGTTCTTGTAAGTAACGTCCAGCAGGACTATCAGCCTTGATGTTTCCCGCAGGGGAAATATGATCCGTCGTAACTGAGTCCCCCAATATCGCCAAAATGTGAGCCTGATGAATGTCTGTAACCGGTTTAGGTTTAGCTGTCATATCACTGAAGAAAGGTGGGTGCCGTATATAGGTGGAGTCTGGTTGCCAAGCATAATTCGCTGAACTTTCGACACGCAGAGATTGCCAACTTTCGTCACCATCAAACACAGAATCGTATTCTTTATGAAACATTTCGGTTCTGACTTTTCCAATCGCTTCTGCAACTTCTGTACTATCAGGCCAAATATCCTTCAAGTAAACATCATTACCTTGCTGATCTTTTCCGATAGGTTCTCGCGTCAGATCCTTTTTCATACTGCCGGAAAGTGCATAAGCTACCACCAGCGGTGGTGATGCCAGCCAGTTAGTTTTTACTAAAGGATGAATGCGCCCTTCAAAATTTCGATTACCGGAAAGCACTGCCCCAACGGTGAGATCAGATTGCTTAATCGCAGCTTCAATAGGATCAGGCAATGGCCCTGAATTACCTATGCAGGTGGTACAACCATACCCCACTAAATTAAAACCCAATTTTTCCAGATATGGCATGAAACCTGCCAGTTCCAGATAACTTGTCACAACTTTAGAGCCTGGAGCCAGCGAAGTTTTAACCCATGGTTGACGGTGCAAACCTTTTTCAACCGCTTTTTTGGCAAGTAATCCCGCTGTCATCAATACACTGGGGTTAGAGGTGTTTGTGCAAGAGGTAATGGCAGCAATCGCCACAGCACCATCTTGCAATGAAAAGGTTTGGTTATCTAAAGTCACTGATACCGCTGATGAGTGCTCTTGAGTTTTATGGATATCCAATTCCATGGCGGACTGAAAAGCCTGTGGTACATTTCCCAATGCAACTCTGTCTTGAGGACGTCTCGGCCCAGCTAAACTTGCTTCAACCGTCGACATGTCCAACTCTAGGGTGCTGGTAAAAATAGGTTCATCCCCCGTATTACGCCATAACCCCTGAGTTTTGCAATACGCTTCAACCAAAGCAATTTCTTCTTCATGGCGCCCCGTTAAACGCATATAGTCTAATGTAATGTCATCAACAGGGAAGAAACCACAAGTCGCACCATATTCAGGGGACATATTGGCAATAGTTGCCCGATCTGCCAGTGGCAAATCAGATAACCCATCACCATAAAATTCAACAAATTTGCCCACAACACCATGCTGACGCAACATTTGTGTCACAGTCAATACCAGATCAGTTGCTGTGATCCCTTCTTGCAGTTTTCCGGTCAGTTTAAAGCCAACAACATCTGGGATCAGCATGGAAACTGGCTGCCCCAGCATCGCCGCCTCGGCTTCAATTCCCCCCACGCCCCACCCCAAAACGCCCAATCCATTAATCATGGTTGTGTGAGAATCCGTTCCGACTAACGTATCAGGATAGGCAAAGTCCTTACCATCCTGATTTTCATACCAGACGGCCTTTCCCAGATATTCCAGGTTAACCTGATGGCAAATCCCCGTTCCAGGAGGGACAACGCGAAAACGGTTAAAAGCTTTCTGCCCCCAACGTAAAAACAGATAACGTTCATAGTTACGTACCATCTCTATCTGAACGTTTTCTGAAAATGCCTGTTCAGTGCCAAATTTATCAACCATCACTGAATGGTCAATCACCAAATCAACCGGAGATAACGGATTAACCTGTTCTACATTTCCGCCGAGTCTCAACACGGCTTCCCGCATTGCAGCAAGATCCACGACAGCCGGCACACCTGTAAAATCCTGCATAAGTACGCGAGCGGGGCGATAAGCAATTTCCCTGTCTGCATGGCCGGTTTTCTGCCATTCCACCAGCTCCCGCAAATCATCTTCCACAACTGATTCACCATCAACATGGCGCAAGAGATTTTCGAGCAGAATTTTCAGAGACTTTGGCAGGCGGGATATATCGCCCAATTGTTGAGATAACAGAGGTAAGCTGTAATAGTGATAGGTTTTACTGCCAGTGGATTTGCTTCCAATCGAGAGCGTTGAAGCACTGTCCGTTTTCAATTTAAACGACATAACTCCTCCTTTCTTATTATTAATGGTCAGCTACCATTAAACATAACATATAAGTAAATATTTGTTATTCCCTAACCACACATTTTACTAATTATCTATAAACCCTCATTTGTTGATAAATTTTAATGATGACACCCCTAAAGCAGATATGCTTTATTCATGCCATAAAAGCGTGATTGAATTATCTCTAAAATTTTTACATATTTCTGATTAATAGGTTGCAACTTACAAAATAAAGGTATATTCAGATTACTCAATGAGTTTATTAGAGATTGGAGGTAAAATTATGGATACAGAAAAAAATAAAGAATACCAACATTATCTAAGCCATATACAGCAAGCAGATCAATTTTTTTCGGCTGGCAGAGATAAATTTTCCTTGTCGGATTATCAGCTTAGTGATACAGACGGCCTTGTCCAATTTGTTATTACTTCAAATATTGTTGATAAAGCCAGTATTATACAGAAAATGAATGAAATCAAAAAAATGCAGATAGGCCTTTCTTCAATCGCTGCCGATTACATCACCAAATATACCAATACCTATGGCAAAGAATATAAAACTGACATTCAATTTTGGGGAGATATTATGGCAAAACTGCCATTAATGAGCGTCATAAATATCGAAAGCCAAACTTATCAGCATGAAATGAAAGGAATTTATATTGCAACAAATTTACTCCAACTCATCATGGATATTATTTTAAATGCAAATTCGCCAAGCCTGAAAAGCTTTTCCGATTTCTTGCAAAAACAAGGTGATGCCATAAGACTAGGTTTAAAACGGAATGGAGATCATTATTCCACCCTCACATTAGCCAGTGTTATTGAAGCAATTGGGGTTGAAGATCGGGTCATGTATATCCCTAAAATAAAACTCTATAAAATAGATTTTGACAGAACCAACTCAGAAGTGACGTCAAACTGTGCCTCTACCGAGAGCGTGAATGTTGAATTTACTTACTCCTCTTGTATTTCCTTATTTAATTATCAAGCGTTAGAAAACCATGAAGTTAAAACAGCTTTCGATAATTTCATTCTTAAAAATCAAAAATCTTCAATTGAAGATTCTGACAATTTTTTCAGTGGTGAATTTAAGCCTATGCTCCCAATGGGGACATAAAGTAAAAGATTAGGCCACCTCCCTGCTACTTGGAGGTGGCCTAATCTTCTTGGTACTATCTATTTTATTTAAATCTATCTTAATGATATTAAATATTTTTTATATTATTGGCAGTTCAATATCTTTGAACATTTCTTCGATTTCTTCATTGGAACGTAACGCAATGGCTTTATCCACAACATCACGCGTCAAATGTGGTGCAAAACGCCAAATAAAATCATACATATAACTGCGCAGGAAGCTACTGCGTCGAAAGCCTATCTTAGTCGTGCTGTAACCGAATTGATCACGCATATCAATACGTACTAAATCACTGTCCTGAACGGGTTCTATGGCCATACTGGCAATCACACCAACCCCCAGCCCTAACCGCACATAAGTCTTAATCACATCAGCGTCTGTTGCTGTAAATACGATTTTAGGTTTCAAACCAACCCGATCAAAAGCAACATCTAACTCAGAACGTCCAGTAAAGCCAAACGTATAGGTTACAATCGGATATTCAGCCAGTTCTTCAATTGTCACATTTTGTCTATTAGCAAGAGGGTGATCTTTCGTTACCACAACAGAACGGTTCCAATGATAACAAGGCAACATAATCAGATCGCTATAGAGATGAAGTGCTTCTGTTGCTATCGCAAAATCACTATTTCCTTTGCATACCTCTTCCGCAATTTGCGTTGGAGAACCTTGATGCATGTGCAGTGATACATTAGGATAACGTTCAATAAAGCCCTTAATAACAGGAGGTAAAGCATATCTTGCTTGTGTATGAGTGGTTGCTATATATAAAGAACCACGATCAGGATAGGTGTGTTCACTGGCAACAGAACGAATTGAATCAATTTTTGACAGGACCTCACGTGAAATACGGACAATTTCTTCACCAGCCGGAGTCACGTGCGTCAAATGTTTACCACTACGAGCAAATATCTGGATCCCCAGCTCATCTTCGAGCATCCTGACTTGTTTACTGATCCCCGGTTGAGAGGTATATAACCCTTCTGCTGTAGAAGATACATTTAGATTGTGATTAACCACCTCTACAATATAACGCAATTGCTGTAATTTCATATCAGCACTGTCCCTAATAATCAAAAGTATGAACGTTTTGTAGTTTAACCAATTTCTATATTGCTAATGGTTACCCACTTATAACTATATAGAATATATAGCTGCAAAAATATAACCACTATAACACTTGCTATATATTTATATAACAAATAATTAAGTTGAGTAACTATTATCAAGCACCTGTTGCAGATATATTGTGTTTTAATTTTGTTGAAATATAAAAAAAGCCAGTCCATAGAACTGGCTTTTTAGAAAGAAAAGTTACATTTCTTACAAAAAAAGAAATATCTCTCTAAATATATTTCTATGAATTATACCCAATAAATGAGGATATAATGCACAAATACAGCTTAAAGATCGATTACTTTTCTTTCACAACCCAAGCCCCTTCAATAAAAAATGCAGCCCATCCGGTAGCTCTGCCATTTTTCTCTGACGAAACGTATTGCTGCTTAGTTTTACGGCTAAAACGGACAACTGTTTTATTCCCTTCAGGATCAGCAACAGGTGCTTCTGCTAAATAACGCAGTTTCTCCGATAAACGATCTTTGAACCGAACAAGCTCTTCAACCAATGGTGCTCGCGTTTCGCGAGATTTAGGGAAAGTGTTGGCTGCTAAAAATACACCAGCCGCGCCATCACGCAGGACAAAGTAGGCATCCGATTTTTCACACGCCAGTTCAGGTAATGGAACCGGATCTTCTTTCGGCGGTGCCACTTCCCCATTACGCAAAATTTTACGGGTATTTTTACATCCTTCGTTCGTACAACCCATATATTTACCAAAACGCCCCATTTTCAGGTGCATTTCTGAACCGCACTTATCACACTCAACTATCGGCCCATCATAACCCTTAATGCGGAATTCACCTTCTTCAACTTCATAACCATCACATTCTGGGTTACTACCACATACGTGCAATTTACGTTGAGTGTCAATCAAATAACTGTCCATCGCTGTACCACATTTTTTACAGCGAGGACGGGCACGCAATGCATTGGTTTCAGCATCATCCCCTTCCAGGATATTTAGGATTTCATTTTCCGGGATAAGGTTAATCGTCTGTTTGCATCGCTCTTTAGGTGATAACGCATAACCAGAGCAACCAAGAAATACCCCTGTTGTCGCAGTACGAATTCCCATTGGGCGGCTACAGGTCGGGCACTCAATTGAGGTAATCACCATCGGGTTCGGGCGCATACCACCTTCATCTGGTTCTTTGCTGGCTACATCAAGCTGCTCACTGAAATTAGAGAAAAATTCGTCCAGAACGCCTTTCCAATTCGCATCATTATTGGCTACATGATCGAGCTGGTCTTCCATTCTTGCCGTAAAATCGTAGTTCATCAATTCGTTGAAGTTTTCTTCCAAACGATCATTAACAATTTCACCCATTTTCTCTGCGTAGAACCGTCGATTCTCAACGCGAACATAACCACGCTCTTGAATAGTTGAGATAATTGATGCATAAGTCGATGGACGACCAATTCCGCGTTTTTCCAATTCTCTGACCAAGGACGCTTCACTAAAACGCGCAGGAGGTTTTGTAAAATGCTGGCTTGGTACCAACTGTTGCAAATCAAGCTCTGTGCCCACTTCAACAACTGGCAAAGTATTATCTTCATCGCCTTTGCGCAAAGTCGGCATTACTTTTGTCCAACCATCAAAACGCAGTGTACGGCCTTTGGCACGTAGCTCAAAATCACCAGCTTGCACGATCAATGTCGTGGAATCATATTTCGCAGGTGTCATCTGACAAGCAATGAATTGACGCCAGATAAGCTGATACAATTTTTGTGCATCAGTTTCCATATCTTTCAATTCTTCTGCTATGACATTAACATCAGAAGGGCGAATCGCCTCATGGGCTTCCTGAGAGTTTTCCTTGCTACTGTAAACGTTAACACTCTTTGGCAAGTATTTATCACCAAAATGGTGACTGATATAACCACGAACCATTTCCAACGCATCCTGACTCAAGTTAGTTGAGTCTGTACGCATATAAGTGATATACCCAGCTTCATATAGGCGTTGGGCCATCATCATGGTTTTCTTAACCCCAAATCCAAGCCGTGTACTTGCAGCCTGTTGCAATGTTGAGGTAATGAATGGTGCACTCGGCTTACTGGATGTCGGGCGATCTTCACGCTCAATGACTTTGTACCTCGCTTTTTCAAGCAAAGATACTGCTGACTGCGTTTGTTGCGCATTTACGGGCTTAAATGGTTTTCCCTTCTCATGGGTCACTTCCATATGAAGGGCAATATTATCCTTCGCCATTAAATCCGCGTGCAGTTGCCAATATTCCTCTGGTACAAATGCCTTAATTTCCCGTTCCCGCTCAACCACAAGACGGACTGCGACAGATTGCACCCGCCCAGCGGATAAGCCTCTGGCCACTTTTTTCCACAGTAGCGGAGAAACCATATAACCTACAACGCGATCCATAAAACGACGCGCTTGCTGGGCATTCACACGGTCAAGATTCAATTCACCAGGATTATCAAAAGCCTGTGTGATCGCATTTTTGGTAATTTCATTGAATACAACCCGACTGAAACGGGAATCATCCCCACCAATTACTTCCCGCAGGTGCCATGCAATAGCCTCCCCCTCGCGGTCAAGATCCGTTGCAAGATAGATATGATCGGCTTTTTCAGCCAGCGTTTTCAGCTCTGAAACAACTTTTTCCTTGCCTGGCAAAATTTGATAGTTTGCTTCCCAGCCATGATAAGGATCGACGCCCATACGAATGATTAGCGCCGTTTTCTCATCTTTTTTTACTTTCTTTTTATTCTTATCGCTAGATGAGCTTGAACTCTTTTGACTCACTGTTCCACTCGTCGGCAAATCACGGATATGCCCTACACTGGATTTTACAACGTAGTCATTCCCCAGATATTTATTGATTGTTTTGGCTTTTGCCGGGGATTCTACTATAACAAGAGCTTTAGCCATAGTTACCTTTACCTAATTATCTTCTTTTCAGATGGCGAAAATCACGGCGTTATGTTGCGATATATAAAATAAAACCTCTTTTTATATTGCGATAGATTTGCAAGATATCAACTAATTTTTATCTTGTACTTTTGCTTAAGCGCAAACCCTTTGAAATATTTAGGATATTTTATATACCTACACAAACCATGCAATTGTATGTTTTAACAGTTGTAAACAAAATCTTCCATCTGCATGACGAAAAGCCCACACTCTACCTGATAAAAAACGATGCGCAACAACTTATTTCTTGAAGGAGCACAATAAATGAAAACGGTAACCATGCCTATTAAGCGAGAATAGTTACTAAAAAAAATAAATAAAATCATAAAGATAAATAAATGTTTTTATCAAAAAATATGCGGGCAATAAAGGTTATATAAATTTCCCCTATTTACCCGCATATTACCCACATAATATCTGCAATGGTTCTTGATAACTGATTTCTCCGTTACAACAAAGGTTTTTCTCCCCTTTGCCACCAACGCATAAACAATTTGTCAACGTTCTCCATCGCACTCCCCATCAAACGGTCTATGGCACGTTTACGGCGATAATAATTGACGCTGAACACTTCACAATGTTCAATTTTTTCAATCAGGAAATCATCACTGACACCCACATCATCAATCAACCCATTCTCTTTTGCTTGTGTACCGTACCAATATTCACCAGTCGCTACGTTTTCCATATCCAAAGATGGACGATATTGATGGATAAATGATTTGAATAACTTATGTGTTTCGTTCAAATCTTCCTGAAATTTCTTACGCCCCTGTTCAGTATTTTCTCCCAGAACAGTTAGGGTACGTTTATATTCACCAGCGGTATGCAATTCAACATCAATATCATTTTTCTTCAATAATCTATGAATATTTGGTATTTGAGCCACAACACCAATGGAACCAATAATTGCAAACGGTGCGGCAATAATACGATCAGCCACACAAGCCATCATGTATCCACCACTGGCAGCTACTTTATCCACGGCGATTGTCAGGCGTATTCCTTTTTGCCGCAAACGAACCAATTGAGAGGCCGCCAGTCCATATCCATGAACTACACCACCAGGACTTTCCAGACGCAGCAAAACTTCATCTTTTTTATCGGCCACGGCCAGTATTGCACTGATCTCTTCGCGGAGTGACTCCACTTCTCTGGCATCCATACTGCCTTTAAAGTCCAAAACATAAAGATTTGGCTTCTGTGTACCTTTTTGGCCAGTTTTGACTTCTGCTTTTTTCTGTTTAGCGTCACTTTTTTGCTGTTTTTTAAATGCTTTTTGCCAAATTTTTTGTTCTGTTTCACTCATTCGAGCCTGCTGCATCTGGCGCTGTCTTTCCTTATATGACTCACCAAGATTAGTCAGCTTCAATTCCCCTTTGTGCATTGTTTTACGTATACCAGATCCGATACAAACAACCGCCAAGATGACGATTGATAAGACCACCGTGAGCACTTTGGCTAAAAACAGTCCGTATAGAGACAAATATTCCACAGCTCCACCTTTATTAATTGATGAACAATATGTTTGTTTCATTCTAACTAAAAACCGAATGCCTTGCTCTAACAGTTTGCCCAATCTGGTCTCAATTGGAATTCTACTTTTCGCTAATTTTTTGCCAATTAGTGCAAATTTGACGGGAACCATCCTAAAATGGCAAGTCATAGATTAACAAGTAATACAGGAAGATTGTCCGATGTTTGATTACCAACCCAATAGTCATCTGCTACAACAAAAAATAATTTTAGTAACTGGCGCTGGCGATGGCATTGGGCGCGAAGCCGCGCTGACTTATGCCCGCCACGGTGCACAAGTTATTTTGCTGGGACGTACTACCGCAAAGCTGGAAGCTGTCAGGCAGCAAATTGCAAACGATGGGGGTTTACCTGCTGACATTTATACGATGGATCTGCTGACAGTAACCGCAGAAGAATGCCAAACTTTCGCCAACGATCTGGCACAGAGCTACTCACATTTGGATGGTGTGTTGCACAACGCAGGACTTCTTGGTGCTGTTTCTCCTATTATCGAACAGCCTGTTCAGCTTTGGCATGAAGTAATGCAGGTAAATGTCAATGCCACTTTTATGCTGACTCAAGCATTACTCCCTCTATTATTAAAATCCACCAGCGGTTCTTTGGTGTTTACCAGCTCCAGTGTCGGCCGTGAAGGCAGGAGTGGTTGGGGAGCATATGCAGTTTCCAAATTTGCTACAGAAGGACTAATGCAAGTTTTGGCACAAGAATATCGGGATACTTCCCTGCGTATTAACTGCATCAATCCCGGTGGAACACGCACCAACATGCGAGCAAGTGCCTTTCCTGATGAAAACTCCGCTAAGTTAAAGACACCAGCGGATATTATGCCTGTCTATCTTTATCTAATGGGAGATGACAGCCGAAATGATTCCGGTATCAGTTTTGATGCCCAACCTGGGCGCAAAGCGGGACCTGCGGAATAATGACCAGAGATAACAGCCAGTACCAAAAAAGGCAACAACGCCTGAAAGAAAAAGTCGATGCCCGTATTGAAGCAGCACAGCAAGAACGGGGAGTTGTCATTGTGTTCACAGGAAACGGTAAAGGAAAAACGACCGCCGCATTTGGCACAGTTATTCGTGCAATCGGGCATGGACAACGGGCTGGCGTTATCCAATTCATCAAAGGGACATGGGAAAGCGGTGAAAGAAACTTGCTGATACAACAAGGTGTTGAATTTCATGTGATGGCAACAGGTTTCACATGGGAGACACAAAATCGCGAATCAGACACAGCAGCCAGCCAGACGGCCTGGAAACATGCTGTAGCAATGTTATCTGATCCTTCATTACACCTTGTGGTGCTAGATGAATTAACCTATATGGTCAGTTACGGTTATTTAGAGCTGACCGATGTTTTGACTGCCCTCAAACAACGTCCTGCTCATCAAAGTGTGATTATCACTGGCAGAGGATGCCATCGAGAATTACTGGAATATGCCGATACGATTACGGAAATGCGTCCGGTAAAACATGCGTTTAATGCCGGAATCAAGGCACAAAAAGGCATTGATTGGTAAATGAACCCGCTGTTTCAATATCAATTTAGATAAATGCTGAAACAGCGGCTTGAGCGTATTAACGACCTTTAGATGTCGTTTTCTTCCCTGCATTCTGGCGAGAGCTGCTTGCAGGACGTTTCCCCGCTGGACGGGATGCAACCTGAGTATGTCGTCTTACTGCACGGCGGATCTGATTAGCCTTAACACGGCGTTGATCACGTCCAACAGCGACTTTGGTCACAATCTCTTCATCCAAATCAACCAACTGACGTAAATAGTTAGTCTGCTCCAATCCTAATTCAGCCCAACCGCCACGCGGCAAACCTTTCGGCAGATTGATATCGCCATAACGCACACGGATCAGGCGACTGACCTGCACTCCAACAGCTTCCCACAAACGTCTGACCTCGCGATTACGGCCTTCTGTCAGAGTGACGTTGTACCATTGGTTGATACCTTCCCCACCTTTAAATGCAATAGTCTTAAACGAGGCCGGACCATCTTCCAGTTGTACACCTTGGGTCAATTGACGAAGTTTTGCATTATCTACTTCGCCGAACACACGAACTGCATATTCACGCTCAACTTCGCGGCTTGGGTGCATTAAACGGTTAGCCAATTCCCCATCGGTAGTAAACAGCAACAATCCACTGGTATTGATATCCAGACGTCCTACTGCAATCCAGCGTGCGCCTTGCATTTTTGGTAAACGATCAAATACGGTCGGACGGCCTTCAGGATCATGGCGGGTACACAGCTCACCTTCCGGTTTGTAATAAGCCAAAACACGGCAAACTGTTTTTTGTGGCTCTTTGATATTTAAAATCCGTCCATCCAGACGAATTTTTATTGAGGAATTCACTTCGATTCGATCACCCAACGTTGCGATCTTACCATCAACGCTAATGCGCCCTTGTTGGATATATCCCTCGATTTCGCGGCGGGAACCATGACCAGAACGCGCAAGAACTTTTTGTAACTTTTCTGTTTTATCGCTCATTGAGCAACCTCTATTGTCGCCTTCACAGGCGTCGTGATACTAAATAAAAATTGAATCGTATACTTTAAACAATCGTACACTTTATAAAAAAGGTGTTACATCACCTTCGCCTTCACGAAGAATTACCGGTGAATCCCCAGTTAAATCTACTACCGTCGTCGGTTGCTGCCCAAGATAACCACCGTGAATGATTAAATCAACTTGTTTACTCAAAGTATCCTTAATCTCTTCAGGATCAGATTCAGCAAAATCATTTCCGGGCAAAATCAAACTACATGACATCAGTGGCTCACGCATCTTTTCCAGCAATGCCAGCGCAATAGGATTAGAAGGAACACGTAAACCGATGGTCTTACGTTTTTCGTTCATCAAACGACGCGGTACTTCTTTTGTCGCTTGTAAAATAAAAGTGTAATTACCTGGAGTGTTATTTTTGATCAATCTGAACGCCTGATTATCTACATGAGCATAAGTGGCAATTTCAGATAAATCGCGACACATCAACGTAAAATTGTGGCGTCCTTCCAATTGACGAATACGGCATATACGGGTCATAGCATCCTTATTTTCAAGGCAACAACCGATGGCATAACCTGAATCAGTAGGATAGATGACAACTCCGCCCTTTTTCAGTGCATCCACACTCTGATCAATAAGACGAGATTGTGGATTGTCAGGGTGGATATAAAAAAACTGGCTCATACAATAACCTCTATACTTCTATGTAGTTCCAAGCCGTGCCCAGTCGTGCCATATCGGTACAACATTACCGGGTAACCACAAATTGCGCCCAAGTTCTATCCATGAACAAGGTTGGTGAAAATCCGATCCTAATGATACTTTTAGCCCATATTCTCTTGCTAGTTGACCAAGTTGTTGTCTTTCATTAGGAGCTTGCTGGCACTGTGCAACTTCCATTGCATCACCACCATGTTGTTTAAACCAAACTATTAACCGTTTTAACCACTTCATCGACAAATTATACCTGCCAGGGTGGGCAATCACGGCTTGTCCTCCTGCCTGATGAATGGCTTCAATAGCCTGCTCAATTGTACACCATTGCGGTGGGACATAACCGGTTTTTCCTCTTACCAGATATTTTTTGAACACTTTCGGGATAGTCGGTTCAACTCCCGCTTCTACCAGATAACGGGCAAAATGGCCGCGCGTGACTTGTCCACCATTGGCTAACCTAGATGCACCTTCCCAGGCATCGGCAATGCCTGCTTTGGCTAACCGTTGCCCTATTTCAATACCACGCTGCTTCCTCAAATCAACCTGATTTGCTAAAAACTTCCTTAAGAAAATAGAATCGATATCAATATTTAAGCCAACGATATGAATTTCCAGGTTTTGCCATAATGTCGAAATTTCAACGCCGGATATCAATGTTAAGAGCAAATTATTTTGCTGAATATGGTTTAAAGCTGACGGAATACCATCCGTCGTGTCATGATCGGTGATTGCCAGTACATTAATGCCCATGGCAATAGCTCTGTCCACGAGCTGCTCAGGTGATAAAACGCCATCTGAAGCGGTTGTATGGCTATGCAGATCATAGCGTTTTGTTATTTCACTGGCGGCTTCAGTCACTGTTTTTTTAACCTGTTTTTCGGATGAGGAAACAAAGGCACTATCTATCAAATGATATGAAGCGCAAGGCGGCAATGATAACACAAGAGTGAAGTTTAAGGGTCGAGTTTGTTGAAACGATGGTAATGAATATGGTTTATAGGCATAAAAAAAATTATTGACAAGCAAATCTCGAACCAGTTTACTAGTACAAGAGTTGACTAAAACTCTCTTTATCAAAATTTATCAAAAATCATTAAACAGATAAGGCACTCGAAATGAGCGTATTTATGCAAACTAAACAATCAAGGCGTTGGTGGCACAACTTCCCAGTCAAGGGCGGTTGGCTCGCGCACATAAGTTAAGTACAGATACGCAAGTGCCAAAACCCGCCCTAATCTAAAAGGCGGGTTTTTTTATGAATAAAGATTAGAAACGGGGTATGAAGATGACTGGCAAAGAATTTAATATCTCTATAAATCAGGTAGATACTTTCTACCAGACAGATCCAACACTGCTTTTTCATCAACTTTGTAGTAATCGTCCAGCAACGCTATTGCTGGATTCTGCTGAAATTCACAGTAAGAAGGATCTCAAAAGCATTTTGATCATTGATAGCGCTATGCGCGTTACCGCCAATGAACGCCAAGTTACTTTTGAAGCACTCACTGAAAATGGTCAAAACCTGATCCCGATACTCGCGAATTTCCTTTCAGACAAAGCCCAATTAGACACAGAACCGAAGGTTATGCGAGCACGGTTTCCTGCTATTAAGCACAATCTGGACGAAGATAGCCGGCTAAAATCCGATTCAGTGTTTGACGCTTTGCGTGCCCTGGCAGCATTAGCATCTTTTTCAGAATCTCCCGATGCCATTTTTGTTGGTGGATTGTTTGCTTACGATTTAGTTGCCGGTTTTGAGCCATTACCTACAGTAGAAGATCACCAACGCTGCCCTGATTTCTGTTTTTATCTCGCAGAAACGCTATTAGTGATCGATCATCAAGCTAAACATTCACGTTTGCAAACTTCATTGTTTGGCGGATCCGATTCAGAGAGAAAACGCCTTAAAGAACGTTTAACAACCTTAGTTGCAGAGATTTCAGCCCCACTCCAACCACTCTTGCCTGTCACACTGTCCGGTATTACTGTTGGCTGCAATCAAAGTGATGAACAATACGCAAATATCGTACGCCAGCTACAGCAATTTATCCGTCAGGGAGATGTTTTTCAGGTAGTTCCATCACGTCGTTTCATCTTACCATGCCCTTCTCCACTGAGCGCTTATCATATACTGAAAAAACAAAATCCAAGCCCTTATATGTTTTTTATGCAAGATCAGGATTTTTGCCTGTTTGGTGCTTCACCTGAAAGTGCACTTAAATATGATGCCAGCAATCGCCAGATCGAAATTTATCCGATAGCCGGTACTCGACCACGCGGACGCGATAACAGCGGGGAACTGGATGCCGATCTTGATAGCCGAATTGAGCTGGAAATGCGTACTGATGCTAAAGAGATGTCTGAGCATGTGATGTTAGTTGATTTGGCTCGCAACGATTTAGCCCGTATCTGCGAACCAGGTAGTCGATATGTTGCCGATTTAACCAAAGTTGATCGCTATTCGTTTGTTATGCATCTGGTTTCCCGTGTTGTCGGTACACTCCGGCATGATTTAGATGTCTTCCATGCTTATCAAGCCTGCATGAATATGGGCACATTGACGGGAGCTCCTAAAGTTCGGGCTATGCAACTCATCGCAGAACATGAAGGAGAGCGACGTGGTAGTTATGGCGGAGCTGTCGGTTATTTCACTGGAAAGGGGAATTTTGATACCTGCATAGTGATCCGTTCTGCCTATGTAGAAAACGACCAAGCCACTATTCAAGTTGGAGTAGGTGTGGTACTGGACTCCATTCCCCAATCAGAAGTCGATGAAACTCACAGTAAAGCCAGGGCTGTTATTCGCGCAATTGCACAAGCGCATCATGTGGAGGTGGCATTCTGATGGCGAATATTCTTTTACTCGATAATGTGGACTCTTTCACATACAACCTCGTAGATCAACTGCGTACTCATGGTCACCATGTCATGGTTTATCGCAATACAGTGTCAGCAAACATGATTATTGCCAAACTTAATGAGATGGAATCTCCCCTTTTAATGCTATCTCCTGGTCCAGGAAAACCCTCAGAGGCAGGCTGTATGCCTGAATTACTCAAGCAAGTGATAGGCCAGATCCCAATAATCGGAATTTGTCTTGGACATCAGGCTATTATTGAAGCTTATGGAGGAAAAATCTCGGCTGTTCCGGAAATTCTGCATGGCAAGGCAACACCGGCTATCCATGATGGGAAAAATATGTTTTCCGGCCTGCCAAATCCTTTGTCTGTTGCTCGCTACCATTCTCTTTCCGCGGCACACACTCCGACAGAGCTAACTGTCTCAGCCTCATGTGGTGATATCGTGATGGCTGTACGCCATGATGAGCACAAAGTTTGTGGTTTTCAGTTCCATCCCGAATCTATTTTGACTACGCGGGGTGCCAAACTGCTTGAACAAACTCTGGCTTGGGCATTGAGCTGACGATTTAAAGGTTGTGAGTTTGGGTATCGAATAAAAGGCACTAAACTTAAAGGGATGGGAAAATGCAGTTGATTTTTGACAAATTATTCAGTGCTCAGGCACTGACACAACAAGAAAGCCAACAGCTATTCACTGCTATTATTCATGGTGAGCTGAGCGATATACAACTGGCTGCTGTATTAATTAGCCTGAAACTACGTGGCGAACAACCTCAAGAAATTGCAGGCGCAGCTCAGGCGTTCCTGACGAACGCAGCCCCCTTTCCTCGCCCTGATTACACGTTTTGTGATATCGTCGGCACAGGTGGCGACGGTTCCAATAGCATCAATATTTCAACGGCCAGCGCCTTTATCGCTGCTGCCTGTGGCCTTAAAGTGGCCAAACATGGCAATCGCAGTATTTCCAGTCGGTCTGGATCATCCGATTTATTATCTGCATTCGGCATTGCACTGGATGCCCAAGCTGAAGAATCACGCAGTGCCTTGGATGAAATTGGCGTCTGTTTTCTGTTTGCCCCTCAATATCACAGTGGATTCCGTCATGCGGTGCAAGTTCGCCAACAACTCAAAACCCGGACATTATTTAATGTACTTGGCCCGTTGATCAATCCGGCGCGTCCTCCTGTATCTCTCATCGGAGTCTATAGCCCTGAATTAGTTGAACCCATAGCCCATACCTTACACGCTTTAGGCTATCAACGCGCCGCCGTTGTTCACAGCGGAGGAATGGACGAAGTTGCCTTGCATGCACCAACCTATGTTGCAGAACTTAACCACGGTGAAATTAGCCAATATCAGTTAACAGCAACAGATTTTGGTTTGCCAGGCCATCCCATATCTTCACTGAAAGGTGGATCACCTGAAGAAAACCGCCACATGTTGGCAATGTTATTGCAAGGCCGTGGAAGTAAAGCCCATGCTCATGCCGTAGCAGCCAATGTAGCTCTGTTAATGAAGCTTAACGGGCAAAAAGATCTACGGGAAAATACTCAATTGGCACTCAATACTATTTACAGCGGTCAAGCTTATGAAAAAGTAACGGCATTGGCAGCAAGGACTAAATCATGAAAACCAGCGTATTGCAGAAAATTATTGATGATAAAGCGGCATATCTGATAACCCGTAAGGCAGAACAACCGCTGGAGAGTTTTATTGATGTTATCGTTCCAAGTCACCGTCGGTTTTATCAGGCGTTGACCCATAAACAAACCGTTTTTATTTTGGAATGCAAAAAGGCATCCCCTTCAAAGGGGTTGATTCGTGAGGATTTCGATCCCGTTCATATTGCTAAGACTTATCAACCTTATGCTGCTGCAATCTCTGTCTTGACCGATGAAAAATACTTTCAGGGCAGTTATGATTTTCTCGCAATGGTCAGTTCTGCTGTACATCAACCTGTTTTGTGCAAAGATTTTATTATTGATGCCTATCAGGTTTATCTCGCCCGTTATTATCAAGCTGATGCTGTTTTGCTTATGCTTTCTGTTCTTGATGATGATACGTATCGTAAACTGTCTGCATTGGCACACAGTCTTGATATGGGTGTACTGACCGAAGTCAGTAATGAGGATGAGCGGCAACGGGCAATTAAATTGGGTGCAAAAGTTATTGGTATCAATAATCGGGATCTCCGTGATCTGTCCATCGACTTAAAACGTACCCGAAAACTATCTGCTGGTTTACCTGAAGACACTATTGTTATCAGTGAATCCGGTATCCACCAGCATCGCCAGGTGCGGGAATTAAGTCAATTTGCCGATGGTTTTCTTATTGGTAGTTCTTTAATGGCACAACAAAATTTAGATCTCGCTTTACGCCGCCTGATTTTGGGTGATAATAAAATTTGTGGCCTGACTCGCCCACAAGATGCCAAGGCCGCATTACAAATGGGTGCCGTTTACGGTGGTTTAATTTTTGCCGAAAAATCACCACGCAAAATCAGCCTGCAAAAAGCACAACAAATTATCAATGAAGCCTCTCTCCTATATGTTGGCGTGTTTCAAAATCAATCCATTGATTTTGTCAGTAATATCGCCCGTAAGCTTTCGCTCACCGCAGTTCAACTGCACGGAGGTGAAGATGAAAACTACATTAACACCCTACGCTCAGTACTACCTGAACATTGTGAAATTTGGAAAGCCATCAATATGTCTAAGGCTGCGGAATTTTCCGCAATACCTTATGTTGATCACTTATTATTGGATAACGGGGCAGGAGGAACAGGAAAATCCTTTGACTGGCAGTTAATCAATCCACTCATTCAGCATAACAGTTTTCTGGCTGGTGGCCTGAACGCTGAAAACTGCCAACTAGCAGCAACACTGGGCTGTTATGGACTGGATTTTAACTCAGGGGTTGAAGTATCTGCGGGGATCAAAAGCAGCCAGAAAATCAAGCAGGTGTTTCAACAATTGCGCTGTTATCACTAATTTTTCAGATAAAAATGGATGAGTAAAATAATGAGTAAATTAAATCCTTATTTTGGCGACTTTGGTGGGCAATTTGTGCCACAAATTTTGATCCCTGCGCTTAACCAATTAGAAGAAGCTTTTATTGAAGCACAAAGAGATCCTGAATTTCAGCGTACATTTCAGGATCTATTGAGAAACTATGCAGGCAGACCCACAGCCTTAACGCTGTGTCAAAACCTGACTAAAGGAACAAAAACACGTTTGTACCTGAAACGTGAAGATTTACTCCACGGTGGTGCACACAAGACCAATCAGGTTTTAGGACAAGCATTATTGGCAAAACGCATGGGAAAGAATGAAATCATTGCTGAAACAGGTGCTGGTCAACATGGCGTCGCGACTGCCCTGGCTTGTGCGCTATTAGGGCTGAAATGCCGTATTTATATGGGAGCAAAAGATATTGAACGCCAATCACACAATGTTTTTCGCATGCGTTTGATGGGTGCAGAAGTGATCCCTGTCCACAGCGGCTCGGCAACCTTGAAAGATGCCTGTAACGAAGCAATGCGTGACTGGTCGGGTTGCTATGAAAAAGCACATTACCTATTAGGTACTGCTGCTGGCCCTCACCCATATCCGACGATAGTACGAGAATTTCAGCGTATGATTGGCGAAGAAGCCAAAGCGCAAATTCTGGAAAAAGAAGGCCGTCTGCCTGATGCAGTTATTGCCTGCATTGGTGGTGGTTCAAATGCCATCGGTTTGTTTGCTGAATTTATTCCAGAAAATGATGTCCGCTTGATCGGTGTTGAACCTGCGGGGCATGGTATTGAGACTGGAGAGCATGGTGCCCCACTGAAACACGGAAAATTGGGAATTTACTTTGGCATGAAATCAACAATTATGCAGACAGATGACGGACAGATTGAAGAATCTTATTCCATTTCAGCAGGTTTGGATTTTCCTTCCGTTGGCCCACAACATGCCTATTTAAATAGCATCGGTAGAGCTGATTATGTTTCAATCACTGATGATGAAGCCTTGGATGCTTTCCAGAAACTCTCACGTGATGAAGGCATTATCCCAGCATTAGAGTCCTCTCATGCGTTGGCTTATGCCCTGAAAATGATCCACGAGGCTCCAGACAGAGAACAATTATTAATTGTCAATTTATCTGGCCGTGGTGACAAAGACATCTTTACTGTTCACGATATTTTAAAATCCAGGGGGGAAATCTGATGGGACGTTACGAACAACTTTTTAAAAAGCTGCAAAACCAAAATCAAGGTGCTTTTGTTCCTTTTGTCACCCTTGGTGATCCTGACCCTGAACTATCATTGGAAATTATTGATACCTTAATTGCAGGTGGTGCTGATGCGCTTGAGCTGGGTATTCCGTTCTCAGATCCCCTTGCTGACGGCCCAACTATCCAAAATGCCAATCTGCGTGCCTTATCATCCAAGGTCACTACAACACTGTGTTTTGATCTGCTAGCCAAAATTCGGGCTAAATACCCTGATACCCCTATTGGCCTGTTGGTTTACGCTAATCTCGTCTTTCACAATGGCATTAATGAGTTTTATTATCGCTGTAAAAGTGCTGGTGTCGACTCCGTACTTGTCGCTGACGTGCCGTTATCCGAGTCATTGCCTTTCCGTTCAGTTGCCACAAAACATGATATTGCTCCGATCTTTATTTGCCCTCCTAATGCAGATGGTGATTTACTGCGTGAAATTGCCTCATTTGGACGGGGATATACCTATTTGCTATCAAGAGCGGGAGTAACGGGTAGTGAAAATCGCGCTCAACAGCCACTTAATCATATTGTCAACAAGCTCAAAGAATATCACGCTGCCCCTGCTCTACAAGGTTTCGGCATTTCAGAACCAGAACAGGTTATTATTGCTCTCAATGGCGGTGCGGCGGGTGCAATTTCAGGTTCAGCCATTGTAAAAATCATTGAAGATAACTTGCACCAACCCAAAATCATGCTGGAAAGATTAAAGAATTTTGTTCGTACCATGAAAAACGCCACCCAATTATGAGCACGCGATAGATAGTAAACAAAAAATGGGGCAATTACGCCCCATTGGTTCTCTCTTATGTCAAAGTCAAACAAACACGTAGCTTTAGTTAGAAACTATAACCAACACCGAACATAAAGACCCACGGATCAAGCCGAGTTTTATATTTTTGATCTGCATCACCAACTTTGAATTTCACATCAGTTTCAATATTCATCCACCAAAGAGAAGTATTCAGCATCCAGTTTTTGTTCAGTTGATAATCCAGTCCAACCTGCCCAGCGATACCCCAAGAATCTTTTAGATCCAGACTATTTAAATTAGCGTCCTTTACAGTTTCATTATTAGTAAATTTTTCGCTAAAGAATGTAGTGTAGTTAACACCAATCCCGACATAAGGACGAAATTCATTTTCTGAAGAGCCAAAATAATATTGTGCCATTAGCGTTGGTGGTAAATGTTTAACTTCAGCAACTTCACCCGCTCCCGGTAAACTGACTCTATGCTGGAATGGTGTCGCTGCCAATAATTCAACACCAATATTATCAGTAATCATGTAACCAAAAGTTAAACCTAACTGAGTATTATTATTGACACCAAAAGATCCCAATCCTAATACATTATCAGAACCCGCATGCGGCCTTACTGTTGCTGTACCCGCACGGAACAGGAAGTCACCTGCTTCATGGGCAAAAGTTAATGACGGGGCTAACGTAGCAGCAGCCAATACAAGCGCAGAAATCTTTTTCATTATCCATCCCATTTACGTGGTTTTAAAACAGTCCGAAATATACCCGTTTGTTTACTATTGTGATCGAAGACAGATCACATCTTTTAAATATTTTTAGCGAAGTAAGGTATTTACTGTTTTATTATTTCATTTATTGAATATTTTAAATTGATCCAAATCAAAATTCTCTGCGTATTAATTTTAATGCCATCCATGATTTATATCGTAATATCAAATTTTGAATGAATAACAATACATAATAATAAAAATAATATATTAAAAACCTTTATTTAACATCCCAACCCCTCATCAATTTATTAACACAAATTTAATGAAATGATCATTTTTATAAAATCTACAATGAAGAAGCTTGGCAAAAAAATTCTTACCCCCACCAGCCTCAAGATGCAGGATCAAGCACTGGAGTAAATCTTAGGTATCCAATAATCCCCCCAACAAGGTACAATTGTGTCCTATTGTTGTTTTATTTGATAGGAGCCACTTTCATGCCCATCACGGCAAATACCCTGTATCGTGACAGCATCAACTTTTTAAAGAATCAATGGTTGAGTATTGTCATTCTCTCTGTTTTGGCCGCGCTGGTGACAACACTGCTGGGGCATTTACTCATGCCGAATGATGAACAGCTCAATTTATTAGCCGAGTTGCAAAATATAGTCAGAGAGTCAGGCAATACAGGTATCCAACGTTTCGTGATGCAATTAACGCCAGATGAGCAGTTTATGTTAATGCGCACAATGTTCGGAGTTTTATTCACCAATATCTTTGGTAATACCCTACTAACGGCCAGTATGCTGGTACTCATCAGTGCTATCTCTAGCGGTCAGCAAACTAATGCCATTCATGCCAGTACATTATCAATAACACGATTACCTAAAATGTTCTTGCTAATGTTTATCTGTACCCTGTTAGTTCAAATCGGCTACGCTTTAATGATCCTGCCAGGAGTACTGTTTTCTATTGCATTCTCACTGGCTCCTATTTTTCTGTTTGAAAAAGGCAAAAATGTTTTTGCCGCTATGCAAAATAGTTGGAAGTTGGCATTTAGTAATATGCGCTTGTTGATCCCAGCTATATTGTTATGGCTTGTCGCCAAGCTAATATTGGTTCTTGTACTGGCAAACATGCCCAATATGTTGCTAACAGCGCTGGATAATTTGTTATCATCCCTGTTGCTGATTTACCTATTTCGCTTGTATATGTTGGTCAAACCACAAAAATAAGATCACAAACGGTATTTAATAAAAAATCACCTAAAATAGTTCACCTCACCGTAATACAGTGAGGTGAACTGGCGAAATATAAACCTCAATTACTTTTCCTGCTTTTCCTCAACTTGTTGCTTACTTTGGATTAAACGAATAGCAAAATAGAGATCCGGCACAACTATCAAATCTTCATCGCTGCGACTCAGTTTGTTCTGTTTAATCCAGCGATTCAGCTCCGTTCTACGCCCTGCCAAGACCAGTGTTACACCTTGTTCTTTTAATTCTGTAATTAACTCATCCAACACAGCAAAAACACTGACATCATCGTAGGTAAAACTGACTGTCGCATCAACCACTAGCCATACAGGATTATTTTTAGCACCGTTCACATGCTGTAATACCCGTTTTTTGAAAAATCCAACGTTAAAATAAGTGAGAGGAGAGTTAAAGCGGTACATCATAATACCATCCACGGGTTTGATATCATTATGCTGACGGATAGAACGAACCATGCCTTGGTCATTTACTCCCAATAATTGATCCGAAGGCCGAAAAACTACCCGTAAAAATTGCAATAATCCCAACAAAACGGCAAAACCAATACCATCGATCACTCCCACCAGCAAAACGGCGATTAACGTAAAAATTGATAAAGTAAAAGCCTGACGATTACGTTTCCGATAAGACCAAAGATTTTTTAAACCCAATAAAGACCACGTGGAAAAGATTAAAACAATACCCAGTGAAGACAGAGGGATATATGCCAAAGCTTCAGACATAAACAGCAATACCAACAAGATGGCACAAGCCGCTATCACCGACACCATTTGTGTTTTACCACCAAGCGAATCATTGACCGCAGTACGACTACCAGCAGCACTAACAGCAAAACCTTGTGATAATGACGAAGCAATATTGGCGACACCCAACGCCCTGAGTTCTAGATCTGCATCGACTTGATAGCCATTTTTACTGGCAAAACTACGAGCAGTCATCATAAAACTGACGAAACTGATCACCGCCAAGTTAATAGAAGGAACAACTAAATCACGTATGATACCGGGTTCAAATTCGGGTACAGGAACAATAGGCAAACCGCTCCCCATACTACCCACAATCTGAATACCATATTGGCTGAGTTCAAATTGCCAACTGATATAAGTCGATATCACCATTGCCACCAGTGGCGCAGGCCAACTCGGACGGAAGAAATGTACACTCAGAAGTACCAACAACGTCATTACTGACATCCCTATCGTCGACCAGTGAGATTCCAACAATTTATGGGGAAGTGCAACCAATCTTTCAATCAATTCTACAGGTAACCCAGACAGCCCAAACACTTTAGCCAACTGATCAGTCATAATGGTAATCGCAACACCATTAATAAAGCCTTTCAAAATGGGACGAGATATAAAATCAGCAAAAGCGCCTAATCGAAAATGGCTAGCCAAAATACACCAAAATCCCGTCATGAATGTCATCACTATGGCAAGTTGCCAGCGAACATGCTCATTCCCCAATGCCAACGGTGTAACAGCAGCAGCAATAACAGCACAAGTTGCAGCATCAGGCCCAACAATCAACTGTCGAGAAGTACCAAACAGTGCATACGCAAACATCGGTAAGATACAGGCATATAAACCAATAATGGCGCTAATCCCCATTAATTCAGCATAAGCAATCGCAACCGGCAATGCTACTGCGGCAACAGAAAGGCCTGCTCGCATATCATAGCTAAAATATTCTCTACGATATTGGCAGATATTTCTCAAACCTGGCATCCAGCGATGTAATCTTTCCCACAACATGGCTTTTATATCCTTTGGTGAAAATAGAACCTAGTTATAATGTGTTGCTAAATGGAAATTCACAAGTTCCTCTCTCCTGCACTCAGCTTTTCACTCATTGTGATAAAATTATACAAACAGATGAAAAATGTTTTTTACCTGACAAATAAACCATTTCATTGAGATCTGGTACACTTTGGCTCAAATTCAAAAACATGCCATCATTGACTTCACAATGGGTTCAATTTATGAAACAGCTTTTAGATTTTTTGCCGCTAGTCGTTTTCTTCATCGTCTACAAAATGTACGATATTTTCTATGCATCTGGCGCCTTGATTGCAGCAACAGGATTAGCTGTTGTTATTACTTATCTAATTTATCGTAGAGTTGAAAAATCCTCCTTAATTACATTTGTTATGGTTGCGGTTTTCGGCACTCTGACACTAACCTTCCACAGTGATTTATTTATTAAATGGAAAGTAACTGTAATTTATGCCATTTTTGCTCTGGTACTACTTATCAGCCAATGGGTGATGAAAAAGCCGTTAATTCAACGAATGTTAGGCAAAGAGCTAGAATTGCCTGATTTTGTCTGGAATAAGCTGAATATGGCTTGGGCAACCTTCTTTATTGCCTGCGCATTAGCAAATATTTATGTCGCTTTCTGGCTACCCCAGGATGTTTGGGTAAACTTTAAAGTGTTCGGATTAACGGCATTGACACTAGTCTTTACTGTATTGAGTGTGGTATATATCTACCGCCATCTGCCTCGCGAACAAAAATAATATAATGACCTTCATATGGATACCTGCCGATGCAGCGGCAGGTATTGTTGTATTCACCAAATAAAGCAAGTTTTCTAATGACACAACAACAATGCTTACCAAACGGAGAATTGGTTCTCCGTACACTGGCCATGCCTGCTGATACTAATGCCAATGGGGATATTTTCGGGGGCTGGCTGATGTCTCAAATGGATATTGGCGGCGCAATTCTGGCAAAAGAGATTGCCCTGGGGCGCGTAGTAACGGTTAGCGTAAATGGCATCAGTTTTCTAAAACCGGTTGCGGTAGGTGACGTCGTATGCTGCTACGCCCGTTGTCTCAAAACGGGAAATTCATCTATCACCATTCATATTGAGGTATGGGTGAAAAAAGTAGCTTCTGAACCAGTCGGTCAACGTTACCGTGCAACAGAAGCCGTTTTCACGTATGTTGCCGTTGATGAAAATAATACTTCCCGTCCTTTGCCTGAAGGTAAAAGACATTTCCAATTGGAAAGCAGTCAATAAAAGCGAGTTTTGCTGATGAAATTAGGGGATGCTTTGCATCCCCTGTTCGGAAAAGAAACTTTTGGTAAGTTAAAATCGTGAAATACCAGTAGTTTTAAACTCGATAGTCGTTATATGTCCGATAGCAGGAATTTTTTCATAACGCCATTTTTTCATCGCTTTTTTTACTTCACTTTCAAAGATATTTTTCGGATCAGCAGAAATAATTTCAATATTCTTAACTCGACCGTTTTCGTCAATATCAAATTTTACCTTTACCGTTCCCTCAGTCCCCAACTGTTTTGCTCTGGATGGGTAAGCTGGCTCTGGCCTATTTAATGCCTTTGGTCCTCTTTGTCCCTCAACGTTTTCACTCACGGTATGATGTTCAGATTTTTGATCATCCAAATTTTTTGCCGTCTGAGTTTCTTGATCAGAAATAGGTTTCAGCGACTGCTCTGAAGCTTTTTCTGTCTTCTTCTCTCTTGGCTTAACTTCTTTTTTGACAATTTTTTTCTTTTCCGGTTTAGGTTTAGGTTTAGGTTTAGGTTTAGGCAGAGCAATTTCCGCAATAGGTTCTGGCTCTGGCTCAGGAAGTGATTCAGACACGGCAGATTTGGAAACAGGTGCCTCTTCAGCAGCCAACTGGATCATGGCAACAGACATAAGTGTAATTTCTGCCTGTTTTCCTGGTTTAATGGCATGGAAGAGTGCCGCAGCAATAGAAATATGTAAACAAATGGAAAGTAGTATCGGCCAATGTATCCAACGCATAAGAGAATTCTTGCCTAACAGCATGATAGTCAGTTTTCAGATAGGTATTAGTTTAAATGCAAATGACTATCATATTCAATAAAGATTGAAAAACATCTATACCTGACTTGCTTTTCTCACGTTAAAACGTTATTGGATACACGCGCTCACTCCAGTCATATCGCATAATTATTGACTATAATCTTAACTCCACTCTATATTGTGGGTGAATAGGATCGATCTACGGCGCTTATAATCATCGGCCTTACGCAATCCATATATTCGTAAATTACGACGTGACTGACCTTCCAGCCAGCGACGACGACGACAAATACTTTGGCGAAGCATTCTCCAACGCCCTACTTCTCTTCTGCTATGTTTCATAAGTATTTCGGATAATCTCTCATTGAATAAATAACATTATTCTTAATTGTCACTATTAGCGATGTCAACTCATCGCTAATTTACGCCCTGACTCAGGGAATAATAGTACATTGTTCGAAATCATCAGATTAATAACCATCATCAAGCATTCATGATTTATTTATATCAACTTGCATATATTGCATACAGTTCATCAAGTCAGGTTTGTAGTTATAACTAGCTAAATAGTAATGACATTTATCATAATTATCGCTTTTTTGCTAAAATTGCTCTCTGTTCAATTAATGATATTATGTTGATAGTTTGCCCGAATTTCTAAAAACTTGCGGTAATGATCGCATAAAATACCTAAATAAATAGGATTGATTGCCACGTATGACAACTTTCTACTCTGTACTGAGCTGGCTGACGATTTTCTTCTACTGGCTGATTATTGCCGGTATCACTATTCGAATTTTGATGAAACGTCGTCCAGTGACATCAGCAATGACGTGGCTACTCATTATTTACATTTTTCCTTTAGTCGGGATCGTGGCTTATTTGTCATTCGGCGAATTGCATCTTGGTAAACGCAGAGTTGAGCAAGCCAGACAAATGCGTTCATCTGTAGCCAAATGGTTAGCCGAATTAAGCAACTCTCCTCAAATTTTTGCCAATGAAAATAGTGAAGTTGCTACTCCGCTGTTTCAACTGTGTGAACGACGCCAAAAGATCAAAGGTGTCAGAGGCAATAGAATGCAACTCATGACCTCTTATGATAATTCGCTAAAAGCGATTGTTCATGACATTGAAAATGCCAAATACAATATCGAGATGGTATTTTATATATGGCAATCCGGCGGGTTGGTTGATCAGGTCACAGATGCCCTGATGCAGGCTGCCAAACGCGGTGTTAAATGTCGAATCATGGTGGATTCGGCAGGAAGCTGGCAGTTTTTCCGTAGTCCTTATCCTGATATTATGCGAAAGGCTGGTATCGAATTTGTCGAATCGCTAAAAGTTAATATTTTCCGTTTATTCTTGCGTCGCATGGACTTACGCCAGCATAGAAAAATTATTCTGATCGATAATCATATTTCATACACCGGCAGTATGAACATGGTTGATCCTCGTTTTTTTAAACAAGATGCAGGAGTTGGTCAATGGGTCGATATCATGGTGAGAATGGAAGGCCCTGTTACGACAACATTGGGGATCATTTACGCTTTTGACTGGGAAATGGAAACAGGGCAGCGTTATCTTCCTCCTCCGCCTGACGGTGTCACCATGCCCTTTGAACAAGCCAGCGGTCATATAGCTCAAGTTATTGCTTCCGGTCCAGGATTCCCTGATGAATTGATCCAGCAATCCCTGATGACCGCTATTTTTGCTGCCCGCGAACAACTTATTCTTACCACCCCCTATTTTGTTCCCAGCGATGATTTAATGCATGCTATTTGCACTGCGGCTATGCGCGGAGTGGATGTCAGTATCATCGTGCCAAGCCAAAATAATTCATTTCTTGTTCGCTGGGCCAGCCGCGCATTTTTTTCGGAGTTACTGGAAGCCGGTGTGAAAATTTATCAATTTGAAGATGGTTTATTACACACCAAGAGTGTCTTAGTCGATGGGCAGCTCAGTATGGTCGGTTCTGTCAATTTAGATATGCGCAGCTTGTGGCTGAATTTTGAAATTACCGTAGTAATTGATGATGAACACTTTGGCAATGATTTAACCCTGGTTCAACAAGGCTATATTATGCGTTCAACATTGCTTGCAAACAATAAATGGGAAAAACGTCCGGTGTGGCATCGTATCCTTGAACGTATCTGTTATTTTTTCAGTCCTCTTCTATGATTTATGATAGAAAACAAATTGACCAGTCATTTTTTCAACACAGATCGTTTCATCATGAATAAAAGTATTCATCCATTACAGAACATGTTTTAATTTCATCTTGTGATTAATATCGGATCTTGCATCATGGAAAATCAACCAACACATTCTATGCAATTGGACTTAAATAACCGAATGACTGAAGATGAAGCGCTTGAAAAAGCTTACGATATCTTTTTGGAACAGGCACTTTCTAATCTCGATCCGGCTGACAGCCTATTGTTTAATTTGCAATTTGAAGAACGGGGTGGTGTTGAATTAGTGGAACCCTCAGGGATCTGGCTTAAATATGTTGATTTTGATTTGGAGCCAGACTTTTTTTCAGAGGTTATTATTGGCCTGGCTGAATCAGAGGATGCCGAAATTGATGATATTTTTGCCCGTGTCTTGATCTGCCGGGAAAAATCACACCCCATCTGCCATATTCTGTGGAAGAAATAGTACTCCCTTCCAATCTATTCCCCGAAACGATAAAAAAATGCCCTCACCATGAGGGCATTGAGTGTAAATTCGTGACAGTGTCACATAGATAAAACACCATTGATTAGAGCGGGTCAACTTTGAGACAAGATACCGCATGTTTAAAGCTACCCTCAAGCAACGGCCGAGTCTTAGCGCACTCGGCATCAGCCATTGGGCAGCGAGTACGAAATACACATCCAGATGGGGGATTAATCGGTGAAGGCAACTCTCCCTCCAGCAATTCAATATGCTTATTGCGTTCTTTGTCTGGATCAGGGATCGGCACCGCCGACATAAGTGCCCTCGTATATGGGTGCAACGGGTTATGGTAAACCTCGTCGTAAGTGCCTAATTCTACGGCATTGCCTAAATACATCACCAATACGCGGTCTGATATATGTTTCACTATCGATAAGTCATGGGCAATAAATATCAGGGAAAGCCCCATCTCCCGCTGTAATTCCTGCAACAGGTTAACAACCTGAGCCTGAATGGAAACATCCAGCGCTGAAACCGGCTCGTCACAGATAACTAATTTCGGTTCCAGAATCAAAGCACGGGCAATGCCAATACGCTGGCACTGGCCTCCAGAGAATTCGTGAGGGTAACGGTTTATCAGGTTAGGCAACAGCCCTACCCGCATCATCATCTTTTGAACTTTTTCTTTTACTTCCCTATCTTTCATTTTGGGGTGATACGTCCTCAATGGCTCAGCAATAATATCACCAATCGTCATACGCGGATTCAGCGATGCCAAAGGGTCTTGGAAAATCATTTGGATATCATTGCGAATATCCCGCCACTGCCTGTCATTCATATCCAGCAAATTTTGACCAAGCCAGGTGACGGCACCACCAGATGCTTTCACCAAGCCAATAACGGCTCTGGCAAGGGTTGATTTTCCGCAGCCAGATTCTCCCACTACGCCCAGAGTTTCGCCTTCATATAACCTTAAGGTCACGCCATCGACCGCTTTTAAGGTTTTTGCCGGCTGCCAGAACCACTGTTTTCCATCTTTAATATCAAAATAAACTTTGAGATCGTCAACTTCCAATAAGACACGTTTTTCAGTTATGGCGCTCATACTAATTCCTCCTGGCGTTTAAAGCAGGCACGCAAGCGCCCAAAACCAAATTTCTCTAATTGTGGCTCCTCACGACCACAACGCTCAGAGGCAAACTGACAACGTGGCCGGAATGGGCATCCTTTTGGCAAACGCAATAAGTTGGGAGGATTACCTTGAATCGTTTCCAATGATTCCTCATCACCATCCAGACGGGGAACCGCATTTAATAACCCGATAGAGTATGGGTGTGTAGGCTGGTAAAATACGTCACGCGCCGTACCATATTCCATTGTTCTTCCCGCATACATCACTAGTACTTTGTCACAAATACCAGCAACCACGCCCAAGTCATGGGTAATCATGATGATGGCCGTGTTAAATTCTCTTTTCAGCTCGTTGAGCAACGTCATGATCTGGGCCTGAACGGTCACGTCTAATGCCGTTGTTGGTTCATCGGCAATCAACAACTTCGGTTGACACAACAAAGCCATCGCAATCATGACTCGTTGACGCATACCCCCAGAAAATTCATGAGGATACATTTTCATTCGCTTACGTGCCTCTGGCATCTTAACCGCATCCAGCATACGAATGGACTCCTCAACGGCCTCTTTTTTCCCCATATTTTTATGTAGCATCAATACTTCTGTTAATTGATCACCCACTCGCATATAAGGGTTTAGGGAAGTCATGGGATCTTGAAATATCATTGATATCTCCTCTGCCCGCATCCGGTTCAGCTCTTTTTCTTTCAGGTTGAGAATTTCCCGCCCATTAAAGTGGGCTGAACCACTGACAGAGCCATTACTGGCTAATAATCCCATTAGCGCAAATGCCGTCTGCGATTTACCCGAACCCGATTCTCCCACGATCCCCAGTGTTTCTCCGGCCTGTAGTTCAAAATTCAATTTATTTACGGCAGTCACGTTGCCGTCAGGAGTGCTGAATACAACATTCAGGTCTTTTACCGATAAGAGTGATTCAATATTTTTTGAAGTTTCTACGCTATTCATAGGCTCTCCTTAACGGTCTTTCGGGTCGAGGGCATCTCGCAGGCCGTCACCAATAAAGTTAAAACAAAACAGGGTCATTACCAGAAAGCCGGCCGGAAATAACAGTAACCACGGAGCCACTTCCATCGAGTTGGCACCATCACTTAACAAAGCTCCCCAACTACTGAGTGGCTCCTGAGTACCCAAGCCAAGGAAGCTTAAGAAAGATTCAAACAGGATCATACTAGGTACAAGTAATGAGGCATAAACCACCACAACACCCAATACGTTTGGCACAATATGGCGCAAAACGATATTACGGCTAGAAACCCCACAAACCAGCGCCGCTTCGATGAATTCCTTGCGTTTTAAACTCAGAGTCTGACCACGGACGATACGTGCCATATCCAGCCACGATACCATGCCTATCGCAACGAAAATGAGCAGGATGTTTTGACCGAAGAAAGTAACCAGAAGGATAACGAAAAACATAAATGGGAAAGAGTTGAGGATTTCCAGTAAGCGCATCATGACCATGTCAATTTTACCACCAAGATAACCTGACATCGCACCATATAAAGTGCCAAATAATACGGCAATCAAAGCAGCGGCAATCCCGACCATCAATGAAATACGTCCGCCAATGGCAACACGTACCAGCAAGTCACGCCCTGATGAATCCGTACCAAAATAGTGTTTGGATTCAAAATCAGGTGGCATTGTCATCATATTCCAATCTGTATCATCGTAAGCAAATTGGGACAACATCGGGGCTAAGATCACAAATAATGTGATCAGAATTAGAATACATAAACTTGTAATCGCCGCCTTGTTATGCATAAAACGGCGACGTGCATCCTGCCACAAACTGCGGCCTTCAATTTCCAGTTGCTCAGAAAAGTTTTCCAGAGCTTCGCTATTTTTTTTATTCAGTAACATTGCGTGCTCCAGTTCTAATAACGAATTTTCGGATCAATGACGGCATACAGCACATCAACGATGGCATTAAACATAATGGTCAAGCTTCCCACCAGGATCGTCAAACTAAGCACCAGTGAGTAATCACGGTTTAATGCGCCATTGACAAATAATTGTCCCAGGCCAGGTAAACCGAAAATAGTTTCGATAACCATTGAACCCGTAATGATGCCTACGAACGCAGGTCCCATGTAAGAGATAACGGGTAATAAGGCGGGTTTTAATGCATGACGAAAAATAATCTTTCGCAATGGCAAACCCTTGGCGCGTGCCGTACGAATAAAGTTGGAATGCAAGACTTCTATCATGGAACCGCGGGTAATACGGGATATACTGGCAATATAAGAAAGGGAAAGCGCAACCATTGGCAAGAGCATATATTTAGGTGCTCCGCCATTCCAGCCTCCTCCTGGCAACCATTTCAATGTAATGGCGAATATCAAAACTAATAAAGGGGCGACCACGAAACTGGGGATCACAACCCCTGTCATGGCAAATCCCATCACCGTATAATCCCATTTGGTATTCTGATTCAATGCTGCAATGACGCCTGCACTGACCCCAAATATGACTGCCATAATAAAAGCAGCCAATCCCAATTTAGCAGAAACAGGCAAAGCTTCTGCAACCAGATCATTTACACTGTAGTCTTTATATTTGAATGAAGGGCCAAAATCCCCTTTGGAAAGCTGAACTAAGTAATTGAAATATTGCTTATAAATAGGATCATTCAGATGATATTTCGCTTCAATATTTGCCATCACCTCTGGCGGTAGCTTCCTTTCTCCTGTAAATGGGCTACCCGGAGCAAGCCGCATCATAAAAAACGAAATAGTAATAAGTATAAAGAGTGTCGGGATCGCCTCTAAGCAGCGACGTAAAATAAATTTTAGCATTGCCCGTTCCTACTGTTTGGCCAAACCGTGGCTTTTAATTATTTAACAAGCAGGTGACCTAATTGGATCACCTGCAAATTCCTAATGTTTTATTATGTACAGATCTTTAGTATGGAGATTTTCCAATGGATCTTTACCGGTATAACCACCTACATAAGGTTTCACTAAACGGGTACTCGCATAGTAAAAAAGCGGAACTATCGCTGAGTCTTTGTCTAGTTCCGCATTAGCTTTGGCATAAATCTCAGCACGCTCTTCATCAGTTTTGGCTTGCAGGGTTTGTTCCATCAAGGCATCAAATTCTTTGCTCTTATAGTGAGCTGTGTTATTGCTGCTATCAGATAACATCGAGTTCAGGAAAGAGGACGCTTCGTTATAGTCTGCACACCACCCAGCACGGGCAATGTCGTAATTACCCTGATGACGGGAATCAAGAAAAGTTTTCCATTCTTGGTTTTCGAGGGAAACCTCAACACCAATATTCTTTTTCCAAATGGATGCCGCGGCAATGGCTAATTTTTTATGTAGATCAGAAGTGTTATACAAAAGATTAATTTTCAGTGGGTTATCTTTAGTAAAGCCAGCTTCTGCCAGGAGTTTTTTCGCTTCTTCATTACGCTGCTGCTGATTCAGTTTGGCATACCAGTCTGGTTTCTCATCTTTGAAGTCAGCAATAAAGGGGGGAGTATAACCATAGGCCGGTGAGTCTCCCTGGTTCTTGACCTTATAAGTTATGATATCGCGATCCATACCTAATTTCAGTGCAGTGCGCACACGGGGATCATTAAATGGGGGTTTTTGGTTATTTATTTCATAATAATAAGTACATAAATATGGGTTTACACGCAACTGTTCGGGAATTTCTTTTTTTAGTTTTTGAAATAGTTCGACCGGTAAGTTGGTATAAGTCATTTCAATTTCGCCAGCGCGATAGCGATTAACATCCGTCACTTCAGACGAAATAGGCAAGAAAGTCACTTGATTAATGACTGTGTTTTTATCGTCCCAATACGTTGGGCTACGTTCGAAAACAAGGCGTTCATTGATCACCCAGCTTTTCAGTTTATAAGCGCCATTACCAACAAAATTTTGTGGTTGTGTCCATCTTTCACCATATTTTTCAATTGTTGCACGATGGACTGGAGATGTTGTCGGGTGAACAAATAATCTGACTAAATAAGGAACTGCTTCACTGAGTGTTAATTGTAATGTATGGTCATCTAATGCCTTAACGCCCAGTGCTTCCGGTTTCTGTTTACCTTTGATGACATCGTCAACATTAAGAATATGGGCATATTGAAGAAAACTTGCATAGGGGGACGCAGTATTTGGATCTGATATACGGCGCCAGCTATAGACAAAATCCTGCGCAGTGACAGGGTCACCATTTGACCATTTTGCATCTTTACGCAGATGGAATGTCCAAACTTTGAAATCCTTATTTTCCCAACTTTCTGCAACTCCCGGTATAATTTTACCGTCAGGGTCATTGATCACCAGAGTTTCAAACAAATCACGGGCGATGTTAGATTCTGGTACGCCTTCGATTTTATGTGGGTCCAACGATTGGGGTTCCGAGCCATTGTTGCGAACCAAAACTTGTTTCGCGACATCTGCAAGTTGCACGCCAGCCGGCACTTGCGCTGCAAAGGCCTGCCCTCCGATTATCATGCCTAGAGCTACCGTAATGCCAGTAGCCAGTTTTTTCTTTGTTGTGTTTATCATCTTATTCTCTCCAACTAATATCATTCGACCTACTAAAGTCATATCCACGCATTGGGATAATTATTATCCGCCCCCAAAAGGAACTATTTTGTTTACGGCAAGACAATATCTTGTGACGATAATTAAAATTAATTATTCACCTTTTTAATATACAAATTCTTTAGATCGGTATAATCCATGGGATCTTTCCCTGTTATTCCCCCAACCGTCGGGCGAATGAGGCGCACACTGACGCGGTAATAGACTGGTATCAGCCCTGAATCTTTATCAAGCTGAGCTTCAGCTTGCTGATAAAATTCCTGACGTGTAGCGTCATCTTTGGCTGTCAGGGCATGGTTGAGATAGTTATCAAAAGTCTTACTGTGATAAAAAACGGTATTGTTACTGCTGGTTGACAGCAACATATTCAGGAAAGAAGAAGGTTCGTTATAATCGCCACACCATGTTGCCCTCGCGACATCATAATTCCCTTGATGGCGGTTCTGGAGCGAGGTTTTCCACTCCTGATTTTGCAACGTGACTTTTGCGCCAATATTTTTCTGCCACATAGAAGCCGCGGCGATGGCTTGTTGTTTGTTTTGCTCGGATGTGTTGTACAACAAGGTAAACTTAAGAAGATTACTAGTATCAAAACCTGCCTCTTTCAACAATTCCCTTGCCCGTTGATTACGCTGTTCCTGGGTCCAACTTGCCCATGCTGGATTAATGGACAAACCGCCGCCAATATAAGTGGGAGTAAACCCATACGCCGGAATTTGCCCCTGCGCCATAATTCTTTCGGTAATGATATCTCGGTCAAGACTCAGTTTTATGGCTTCACGCACCCGTTTATCTCTAAACAGAGGATTATGGTTATTAATTTCGTAGTAAAATGTGCACAGATAAGGTGAAACGTGCAATTGTTCAGGAATATCCCGTTTCATTTTTTGGTAGAGATCAGGAGGAATCGCATTATTAGTGATATCCACTTCCCCGCTACGATAACGGTTAACATCACTAATTCCTGAGACAATGGGCAGGAAAGTGCCCTTTTCAATAATCGTTTCCTTATCATTCCAATACTGGGGATTCCGCAGTAAAACGATTCGCTCGTTGACCACCCAATCTTTCAATGTATAAGCACCATTGCCAATATAGTGTTCTGGCAAGGTCCATTTGTTCCCCCATTTTTCAATGACATCTTGTCTTACAGGTTTCATCGCTGTATGGTTCAACATATCGACCAGATAAGGAACAGGTTGGTTCAGTGTTATTTGGAAACGGTGATCATCTAACGCTTTAACACCTAATTGTTCCGGTGATTTTATTCCTTTCAGAATATCGTCAACGTTCTGAATATAGGCATATTGCAAGTAACTGGTATAAGGCGATCCTGTGCTTGGATCAGCAAGGCGACGCCAACTGTAGACAAAATCCTGTGCAGTCACAGGCTTACCATCACTCCATTTGGCATCGTGACGTAAGTAAAATGTCCATACCTTATAACCGTCATTCTCCCATCTTTCTGCCACGCCAGGCACAGTTTCACCATTTGGCCCAGTCGTTACCAGTCCTTCCAGTAGATTGCGGATAATGACAGTTTCTGGAGCACCCTCAACTTTATGCGGATCTAATGAAGTGACTTCGACACCATTGTTAATAGTTATTTCTTGTTTCTCAGCGAGTGTGACTCCTACAGGAACAGTTGCAGAGAGACTCTGTGCAACAGGGAAAGAGAATAAAACGATACTTGAAATCAACTGGCCTAACTTTGATGTTTTTTTTCTCATATTTCGCTCCAAGTTATAAACAGTAAATGAATCGTTTTTAATCTACTAACTCCAATAATTTACTCATCTCGTTAATAAATGGTAATTAACCTACTAAAAAACTGTGCCCACACAATAATTGTTAGTTGATTTTTATAATAAATTTATTAAAACATTAATATTATTGATTACCCCTGCATACAATGCATTCAAAAAACTAATGTAACACAGTGATAATAATAGATTTTGTTCTTTTATCTCCAGGCAATATTCATAGAGTACTATCAAAAGAGAAAATAAACATTATTTTAACAAAATGCAATCATCACAGAGTAAAAGTCCATCTTCATCACAAAACAATAATACAAGGCACCGGTTAGATAAGGTGATGAAACATGAAATACGTGTAAAAAATCCCAGTATTATTTTAAGAAAATCACAGATTAAAAAGGAATAAAATATGAACAATTTTTCAAGAAAATTACGCAGAAATGATGTTATCGGCCGATTACACTTTAATTAGTTATTTATTAGTTAATTTTAGATTAATTTACTCCCTATCTGAGTATGAAGTTTCATCTTATTTCATTAAAACCCAAATAAATATATAAATTATTCTTGTTATATCAAAGTAATTCGGAAGCAAGGCCAAGCCATGATGTCAAGAATATTAATAATAACCCCATAATTCGAGTAATTACATTAATACTAACCCATCAAAAAGTTAATAACTTGTATTTTCAAGGTTAAATAATCAACTAATAATCATTCCTTCAGAAATAATAGCTGAATTGAGTCAGCTTAATGTTTTCATGATCTAAATCACAATAATGATGCCTGTAAATGGTAAGCTGTATTCAACGTAGAATTTCAAGGAAAGTCACTATTTCTATGTTAATCATTTTGTTAAGTAATTTCTTAAGGTAATTAGCGGTATATACAATTAAATTTAGACGATTAATTTCATTATATTATTTAATAAATTAATGATCTCGCAGCTAATTTCCCTAAAAAATTTAACATCTGTCAGGAGTAATTTTTATGGCTGTAACTCACGTCGCAGAACTTAATGAATTAGTTGCTCGCGTAAAAAAAGCCCAGCATGAATTTGCCAATTTTTCTCAGGAGCAAGTCGACCGAATTTTCCGCGCTGCTGCTCTTGCCGCGGCTGATGCCCGTATTCCACTGGCTAAATTAGCCGTGTCTGAATCTGGCATGGGGATCGTGGAAGATAAAGTGATCAAAAACCACTTCGCTTCTGAATATATTTATAACGCTTATAAAGATGATAAAACTTGCGGTATCTTATCTGAAGATAACACTTTCGGTACTATTACTATCGCTGAACCTATTGGCCTAATTTGCGGCATTATTCCAACAACAAACCCAACATCCACTGCAATTTTCAAAGCGCTTATCAGCCTGAAAACCCGTAATGGTATTATCTTCTCTCCCCATCCACGCGCCAAAAAAGCGACTAACAGAGCAGCAGAAATTGTCTTAAAGGCAGCCGTTGAGGCAGGCGCACCAAAGGATATCATAGGCTGGATAGATGAGCCTTCCGTTGAACTTTCAAATGCCCTAATGCACCACACTGATATTAATCTGATTTTGGCAACAGGCGGCCCCGGCATGGTAAAAGCCGCTTATAGTTCAGGCAAACCCGCTATTGGTGTTGGTGCCGGCAATACCCCGGTCGTCATTGATGAATCAGCCGATATCAAACGTGCCGTGGCATCTATCCTGATGTCTAAGACGTTTGATAATGGCGTGATTTGTGCCTCAGAACAGTCTGTTATCGTCGTTGATTCTGTTTACGATCAAGTTCGTGAGCGTTTTTCAACCCACGGAGGGTATCTCCTCCAGGGAAAAGAACTAAAAGCCGTTCAAGATATTATCCTGAAAAATGGCAGCCTAAATGCAGCGATTGTTGGTCAGACAGCGACAAAAATTGCTGAAATGGCCGGTATCAATGTGCCTGAAAACACTAAAATTCTTATTGGTGAAGTGATTCTGGTGGATGAAACAGAACCTTTCGCCCATGAAAAACTATCACCACTGCTTGCCATGTACCGTGGTAAAGACTTTGAAGATGCGGTCGAAAAAGCCGAAAAATTGGTTGAAATGGGGGGAATTGGGCATACGTCATGCCTCTATACCGAACAAGATAATCAGGCCGAGCGTATTAAATACTTTGGCAACAAAATGAAGACCGCACGTATTTTGATCAACACGCCTGCGTCTCAAGGTGGTATCGGAGATTTGTACAACTTTAAGCTCTCCCCTTCTCTGACGCTGGGCTGTGGTTCGTGGGGAGGTAATTCTATTTCTGAAAATGTTGGGCCAAAACACCTGATCAATACAAAAACCGTCGCCAAAAGAGCCGAAAATATGTTATGGCACAAACTTCCAAAATCAATCTATTTCCGCCGCGGCTCTTTGCCCATTGCATTGGAAGAAGTCGCTACCGATGGTACTAAACGTGCTTTTATTGTGACGGATCGTTTCTTATTTAATAACGGTTATACTGATCAGGTTATTCATGTTTTGAAATCTTATGGTATTGAAACTGAAGTGTTCTTTGAGGTTGAAGCCGATCCAACATTAAGCATCATTCGCAAAGGTGCTGAACAAATGCATCTGTTTAAACCTGATGTCATTATTGCCCTTGGCGGCGGTTCTCCGATGGATGCAGCTAAAATTATGTGGGTAATGTATGAACATCCAGAAACACATTTTGAGGAGCTGGCTCTGCGCTTTATGGATATTCGTAAACGTATCTATAAGTTCCCGAAAATGGGTGTGAAAGCGAAAATGGTTGCCATTACCACCACTTCCGGCACAGGTTCAGAAGTCACGCCTTTCGCGGTTGTTACCGATGATGTAACCGGACAGAAATATCCTTTGGCAGACTACGCACTGACCCCTGATATGGCGATTGTCGACGCAAACCTGGTCATGGATATGCCGAAATCACTATGTGCTTTTGGTGGCCTGGATGCAGTAACCCACGCATTAGAAGCCTACGTTTCTGTTTTAGCCAATGAATATTCTGATGGACAAGCACTGCAAGCACTGAAACTACTGAAAGATTTCTTGCCCGCCAGTTACCACGAGGGAGCAAAAAACCCCATTGCTCGCGAACGTGTCCATAATGCGGCCACTATAGCAGGTATAGCCTTTGCTAATGCGTTTTTGGGAGTATGTCACTCTATGGCCCATAAACTGGGTTCTGAATTTCATATCCCACATGGTTTAGCTAATGCACTGTTAATTTGTAATGTTATTCGCTACAACGCTAATGACAATCCAACCAAACAAACTGCATTCAGCCAATATGACCGACCACAAGCACGACGCCGCTATGCAGAAATTGCAGACCACCTGGGATTAACCGTATCAGGCGATCGTACTGCCGCTAAAATTGACAAGTTACTGGCTTGGCTGGAAGAAATGAAGTCTCAACTGGACATTCCAACTTCAATTCGTGAAACAGGAGTACAAGAAGCCGACTTTCTGGCGAAAATCGACAAACTCGCAGAAGATGCATTTGATGACCAATGTACCGGTGCAAATCCTCGCTACCCATTGATTTCTGAATTGAAACAACTACTGCTAGATTCTTTTTATGGCCGTAAATTCACTGAAGAGAACAAACTACAGGAGACAGTAAAATCAAATCGAAAAAATAATAAAAAAGAATAATAAATGATAGTCTGATGGATATAACTGAAAAGGCGTTAGGGGCAACCCAGCGCCTTTTATTATTTTATTTTCCAGCCGTCTTAATCTATATAGTTTTAGATTTCTCGATTACAACTAGCGGTGTATTAAACCTTTTTTAGCCTTGGCTTCACGAATAACGTCAGTATAATGCCTACGACACACAGAGACGTATTTTTCGTTACCACCAATATCAACCTGAGCACCATCGTAAACAACGTTGCCATCGTTACCAAAACGAAGTACACGGCTGGCTTTTCTCCCACAATGACAAATTGTCTTCAACTCTACCAATTTATCTGACCAAGCGAGAAGATACTCACTACCGCTGAATAACTCACCTTGAAAATCTGTCCTTAAACCATAACAAAGAACAGGGATGTCGTCATAATCTACAATTTCACAAAGTTGCTCGACATGCTCTTTTGTCAAGAATTGGCATTCATCAATCAAAACACAATGGACTTTTTCTTCCTCATTTTCTTCTCTGATAAGCTCAGCAATATTTATTTTTGGTGAAAACAACAACGCTTCTGCCGATAAGCCAATACGGGAACTAACCTTTCCTTTACCAAATCGAGTATCGATTTCTGCCGTAAAGATCAGTGTTCTCATTCCTCTTTCGTTATAGTTATAGGAAGACTGCAATAAGGAAGTTGATTTCCCTGCATTCATGGCAGAATAATAAAAATAAAGCTGGGCCATTGGCCTGTCCGTCCTCTTGTCAAAATTAATCAGGCGATATAACAGTACCAGCTTACCACAAACTCCACTTGAGATTATCCTTGTTATTGTCAAATGTGGGGCAGCAGAAACAAATTAAAATAAATAAGAGAAAATTATTTTCATGATAATCATCACATTTGCGCATATAAAACCAGCACCATAAGTACTTCTTGCATGCCAAATGTACAAAATTAACATAAAAAGAAAATAGTTATTTTTACCCTCATCCTTTGAATATTAATAATCATAGTGGTTTACTTTTGTTCAATTAACCCACTATGATCATAACCAATGGATTACCCATAAAAAAACTTTTATCTCACACTTACTCTCAACTTATTTCCAGCAAAACAGTTAATGTTTCTTACGGATTGACTATAAATTAGTTTTGACCCTATGTTTTATCCCTTACTAAACTTTACAGTAATCCCCTTCTTCCTTATTGAAAAATGGTAAACCCAATAGCAGGATTAAAACGCAATATATCGATTACTTCAAAAATTGCATTTTAAAATGACATATTTTAGCCTGAGAAAGTAAATTCACTATTGCAGAAAATAAAATAGCATTCTATTATTATCTCTACATCAGCTATCATCATTATAATTTGAGACCAGGACAATGAGCGAAAATTTAAAATCCTTAAATAACATCCGTACCTTGCGCGCACAAGCAAGAGAATGTGAACTGACTACTTTAGAAGAAATGTTGGAAAAACTAACGACTGTTGTTGAAGAACGTCGTGATGAAGAAAATCAGGTTCGTGAACAATTAGAAGAGCGTACACGTAAGCTTCAAGAATACCGTGAAATGCTGGAAAAAGATGGCATTGAATTAAGTGATTTAGTAGATGCTTTAAGTGGTAAATCTACTGGTAAATCTAAACGTGCTGCTCGTCCAGCAAAATATTCATACATTGATAACGGTGAAACTAAAACCTGGACTGGCCAAGGCCGTACACCAGCCGTAATCAAAAAAGCAATTGAAGAAGAAGGCAAAACACTGGACGATTTCCTTATCTAATCAGTTGCTTTGTAAATTTGATAACAAAAATACCCGCGAGAGGGTATTTTTGTTTTATGCTTAATATAAACTAACCAGGTTAATTACGGGCTGATGTAGAAACACAGAGAGTTATATTAGTGACGAAGTCGCTTTCATATTCTCGATGTGATAAAAAACAACTTAACAATAACTTAGTTTTTTATTAACATAAATCATAAAAAAAGGAGCTAATCGCTCCTTTTCTTATTTCTACTGTCATAGTTTTTGATAAAAGTCTAAATACCAATCAGTAAATCGCTTCACTCCTTCCTTTACCGGAGTGTTAGGTGAAAAGCCAATCTTATTGTAAAGCGCGCTTGAATCTGCACACGTTGACAATACATCGCCATCTTGAATTTCCATAAAGTTTCTCTTCGCCTCAATCCCTAATGAGGTTTCAATGGCTTCAATAAAATCACCTAGTTTTGTCGGATGTCCATTACCAATATTGTAAACTCTATACGGCGCAGAGCTGGCTGATATTTTACCGTCTTCAACTGACCAGTCTTTATTGCAAGTAGGAATGATACCCTGCAACCTGATTATAGATTCAACAATGTCATCAATATATGTGAAATCTCTCACCATATTGCCATGATTATAAACATCAATCGGCTTACCTTCTAACATGGCTTTAGTGAATTTAAATAAAGCCATATCAGGACGCCCCCATGGTCCATATACGGTAAAAAATCTTAATCCTGTAGTGGGGAGTTGATAAAGATGTGAATAACTGTGAGACATTAATTCATCAGCTTTTTTCGTTGCTGCATATAAAGAAACAGGATGATCAACCGAGTCATCAGTAGAAAAAGGCTGCTTTTTATTTAATCCATATACTGAACTGGACGATGCATATAATAGATGCTCTACAGAATGATGGCGGCAACCTTCGAGTATATTGATATGACCGACGATATTAGCATCTATATATGCCATAGGGTTTTGTATCGAATAACGCACCCCCGGCTGAGCACCTAAATGAATCACTCGCTGGAATTGATGTTTTGCGAACAATTCCGGTATTGCGACTCTGTCAGCCAGGTCTAATTTTTGAAATTTGAAATTTGAATAAGGGAGTAATAAATTTAATCTCGCCTGTTTCAAATTAACATCATAATAATCGTTGAGGTTATCAATACCAATAACCTCATACCCCATATTCAATAACCGCTGACTAACATGAAAACCTATAAAACCAGCAGAGCCTGTAACTAAAAATTTCATAAATTAACTCAAATGACGGGTTTGATTGAGGCCCCGCGGCCAATACCGTAATAAGTAAAACCACGCGATTGTAGGCGTACAGGATCATAAAGATTGCGTCCATCAAAAATCACAGGAGTTTTTAATGAATCTTTAATCATATCAAAATCAGGTGCTCTGAAGTTTTGCCATTCTGTACAGATAATCAAAGCATCAGCACCTTTTAATGCCGCTTCTTTTGTTCCCATTAAAGAGAGGGCATCACGCTGCCCATAAATACGCTGAGCTTCCTGCATAGCTTCAGGATCATACACCTGAACTTTAGCACCACATTTCCATAACGTTTCCATCAAAACACGGCTTGATGCCTCACGCATGTCATCTGTATTAGGTTTAAATGACAGCCCCCAAATAGCAAATGTCTTGCCTGATAAATCATCACCAAAATGCTGTCTGACAAAAGCAGGCAATTTACTTTTCTGTGTTTCATTAACCTGTTCCACTGCCTGAAGAATTTTTGGTGTATACCCAATTTGTTCAGACGTTCGGATCAGTGCCTGAACATCTTTAGGGAAACATGAACCGCCATATCCACATCCAGGGTAAATAAAGTGGTATCCGATGCGTGAGTCAGAACCAATTCCTTGGCGCACATTTTCAATGTCAGCGCCCAGCATTTCAGCCAAGTTAGCAATTTCATTCATGAAACTGATTTTTGTCGCCAACATGCAATTAGCCGCATATTTAGTCAATTCAGCACTACGGATATCCATAACGATCATACGATCATGATTACGGTTAAATGGCTCATACAGCTCACGCATGACATCAACCACATCATCATTATCACAGCCAATAATAATGCGTTCAGGCCGCATGCAATCAGCAACAGCGGCACCTTCTTTCAAAAACTCAGGATTGGAAACGACATCAAATGGAAGTTCCAGATTACGCTCTGCCAATGTTGCTTGCATCACTGCCCTGACTTTATCAGCCGTACCTACTGGTACGGTTGATTTGTCAACAACAACTTTGTAACCATCCATATTTTCCGCAATAGTTCTGGCTACAGCAGTGACATACTTAAGATCTGCAGAGCCATCTTCATCAGGAGGTGTGCCTACTGCAATAAACTGTAATTTGCCATGAGCAATACCGGCTTTGGCATCCGTTGTAAAATTCAGCCGTCCTTCAGCATGATTTTTCTTTACCAAGGGCGTCAAGCCCGGTTCAAAAATAGGAATTTGACCATTTTTCAGGTTCTCGACTTTTTTTGCATCAATATCGACACAAAGTACATCATGCCCCACTTCAGCAAATACGGTTGCTTGTACTAAGCCTACATAACCAATACCAAATACAGTAACTTTCATATCACACCTTAAAGTACTAGTAGATTATTTTTCAATCTGATTTTGCAAGGTCATGATCCAATCCGTGAATGACTTGCCCAATTCTTTATGTTTCATGCCATATTCAACAAATGCCTGCATATAACCCAACTTATTACCACAATCATGACTATGGCCTTGCAAGTGATAAGCTTCAACGGACTCTTTTTCCATCAACATGGCAATGGCATCGGTCAGTTGTATTTCATCTCCTGCCCCTGGCGCAGTTTTTGCCAGTAATGGCCAGATTTTTTCGGATAATACATAACGGCCAACAATGGAAAGATTCGATGGTGCTTCTTCTGGTTTTGGTTTTTCAACAACACGGGCTATAGGTTTACTATCCCCAGGCTGTAAATTTTCTCCCAGACAATCAACAATGCCATAATCCGAAACACTTTCTACAGGTACAGGTTCAACTAGAATTTGGCTTGCACCACTGCTGTTAAAACGCGATAACATTTCGCTCAAATTATATTTTGACAGGTCGGTGCTGTACTCATCCAAAATAACATCAGGCAGAATAACAGCAAACGGCTCATCACCAATAAGTGGCTTAGCACATAACACAGCATGTCCCAATCCTTTAGCAATTCCCTGACGGGTTTGCATGATCGTTACATGTTTTGGACAGATAGATTGTACCTCGTCCAATAATTGGCGTTTGACTCTTTTCTCAAGAATCGCTTCCAATTCAAAGCTGGTATCAAAATGATTTTCTATTGAGTTTTTGGATGAATGTGTAACCAGAATGATTTCATTAATACCCGCTTTGATACATTCATTGACCACATACTGAATAAGTGGTTTATCCACCAAAGGGAGCATTTCTTTCGGTATGGCTTTGGTGGCTGGCAACATCCTGGTTCCCAAACCAGCAACAGGTATAACAGCTTTTTTGACCTTTTTATTTATTACTGACATTACATCATCTCCTACTGCTATGTTTTCACCGAAAAACTCCTTTACGGCTTAAACAATAGCATTAACTCTCAAAAAAATTGTATGTGTGAAGAAAATTGAACTCGCAAAAAATAATGCGCCCGAGTATACACCAGTTAATTCGACTAGATATACAGTGCACGAGCTTTTAATCACATTTCAATGATTAGATGTTGGGTTGTCAAACATTGCGACCTCTGCCCATCTTCGAGTATCATCAATCGGTGTTATTAACAGCAACCACTTTAAATAACTGGAGTTATTTTGACAAAAATGTGTCTCTGCGGCAGTGGCTCACCTTTCGGCTTTTGCTGTAGTCCTTATCTTGAAAACCATCACTCTGCCCCAAATGCTGAATCCCTGATGCGTTCCAGATATAGCGCTTATGTTACCCAAGATGCAGATTATCTTATCGCTACCTGGCACCCAGATTGCCAGGCTGAAAACTGGCGAACAGAAATAGAACAAAGTTTTGCCGGTGTACAATGGCTGGGATTAAATATCCTCGAAACTCATCAGGGGAAACATAATAACGAAGCTTATGTTGAATTTTCAGCTTGTTTTATTGAACAAGAAAAACAAGATAAGCAATTGATTCATGAGCGCTCACGTTTTTTGCGCATCGATCAACGTTGGTTTTATATAGATGGTATTCGCCCTGAAATAGGCCGAAATAGCCCTTGCCCATGTGGTTCAGGCAAAAAATATAAGAAATGCTGTGGTTAAATCAGCATCTAAATATCAAACGTAGCAACTCACACCCAGTGAAGAATATTTGAGGTTCTTGTAATTTATGCAAAACGCAAACATACAAAAAAAAATCTTGCGGACGATTTGTCCTGATTCTAAGGGATTAATCGCAAAAATCACAAACATTTGTTACAAACATCAATTAAACATTGTTCAAAACAATGAGTTTGTTGATCATCGTACTGGCCGATTTTTTATGCGTACCGAACTGGAAGGTATTTTTAATGATGAAACTCTTCTGGCCGATTTGGATGACGCCCTACCTGCGGGTTCAAACCGTGAATTAAATACGGCAGGCCGACGCCGTATCGTTATCATGGTGACAAAAGAAGCGCATTGCATCGGCGATATTTTAGTTAAAAGTGCCTATGGTGGATTGGATGTCGAAATTGCTGCTGTCATCGGTAATCATACTACGTTGCAAAAATTAGTTGAACAATTTGATATCCCATTTCATTACATCAGTCATGAGGGTTTAACCCGCGAACAACATGACGAAGCATTAATGGCGCAGATTGATCAATATCAGCCGGATTATGTTGTGCTTGCCAAGTATATGCGAGTCTTAACACCAGCATTTGTTCAGCATTACCCAAATCAGATAATCAACATTCACCATTCATTTCTACCTGCATTTATCGGTGCTCGCCCCTATCATCAGGCTTATGAACGTGGTGTGAAAATTATTGGTGCGACGGCTCATTATGTAAATGACAATTTAGATGAAGGGCCGATTATCACTCAGGATGTGATAAATGTAGATCATACCTATACAGCCGAAGAGATGATGCGTGCAGGACGGGATGTTGAAAAGAATGTTTTGAGTCAAGCATTATACTGGGTATTTTCCCAGCGAGTTTTTGTATATGGTAACCGTACCGTTATTCTTTAATAAACAATAAAGTATTGTATTTATAGCTGCCTGGAGGAAAAATAAGCGTACGATACTTTATTTTCAATTATCTGCTTTACAGCGGCGGTTTATCTGATATTATGCCGCTCGCTGCTAACGACAGCATACAACTCAAAAATTTGGTGGGGTTCCCGAGCGGCCAAAGGGAGCAGACTGTAAATCTGCCGTCACAGACTTCGAAGGTTCGAATCCTTCCCCCACCACCATCAAAAACTCACGTCTTATCATATAAAAGTAAGAAAAGCATATTGTTCCCTACTAAATAGCAGATTATAGCTTGTCATCGGTTCAAAAAACGCATCAATTTGAAAAGTGTTAATATGTTCAACTAACATCCAGATTGGGATACCATAGAATAGTTGTAAGCAGAAATGGTGAGATGTATATCTATATAAGCCAAAGGTGAGGAACGAAATGACACATCATCCTTCCTCACCACTATCAAAAATCTATTCTAAGCTTTTAATGCATTATAAGATCAACAAATGGTTACTTCATTGCCTACACCAATCATCGAAGTTCATCGCTAATCTATTAAAAAATCGGCTAAAAAAACACCCATAGCGGAGCTGAGAAATCAGATAATTCGCTCCGCTCACGCAGTCAGTTACTCCATATCACTGACGGAGTCGATAAAACGATTTAATACGCTTGAATGAGATTTTGATTTGTAGACATAACACTGATTAACTGCATCAGGTCGTGATATAGGAATGAAGCCAAGGCTTTCTCCCTCTTCCAATGCACCGGAATGGGAATCTGTAATAAAAATATAATCAGTTGATTGAATAAAATTGAGACAACATTCTATATTATCCATCTGTCGAATATTAACTTTTTCTCCATTTTTTATCATTTCATCTTCCAAATTCTTTATCAAATTACCTTTATAAAGAACGGGATCACATAACCACGTTCTCTTTCTCAGCAATTGAGTAAAGTCCCCATTCACTTCATCCAATAATTCCTTACGGCAGCAAATCCCCAAATTTGGCCCATCAATTTTCCGTACCAGGCTGAATCTATCACTAAGTATTTTTTCTGAACTTAAAATTATTGTATTGCCCTCATAGTCAACTATTTCATCAATGTTATCATAACTGAAGCGTAATATATTAACTTGAGCATTATTTCTGTCCGCTGCTTTATAAAGCGAAATCAGATGCTTTTTCTTACCCCAATCATGGTATATATTAACAACATTACAAATACTCCCGCTAATGTGTTTCTTTGTAATTTCTTTCTCTTTCAAATAGAGTTCTTTTAAGTCATTATATAACTCCACTCCGTCTTTGGTCAGAATCATCCCAAACTTCTCCCTTTTGAACAAGCGCTTTCCTAACGTCGCTTCAAAGTCTTTAATTGATTTAGCGACTGGGGGAGTCGTACGGTTCATCACTCTTGCCGCCTTGCTTAAAGAACCCATTTCCACCACCGCCATGAATGCTTCTAATTTACGAGAAAAAAACATAATTCACCGTTCCTATGTAACTTGTGGCTAAAATAATTTCCTTGAAATGGCCTTCTCATCAGGTAACCGCTAAATCAAACTTGATATTATGAAGGTATAATTTTGTACAATAAAAATAAGTATTTTTCAAATGGCATTTATATAAAACGCCAGTCCCTGATGCAATAATGCGGTTTAGATGAACTATATTATTCATCTATATCATGATGAATATTCCACCGTGATTGTAAGCCACCAATAGATATAACCATGGCCTACAAGTTCAAATTTCTATCAGAGATTGATTAATTCTTCTACTTTTTCATTAATTAATTTTTGTAACACACAACATAAAATAAATTCCAAGAATAAAAATCCTCACTATAATTTATAATATCAAATGTTGAATATAACATATAACAATCAGTGAATTATTATATATCCATTAATTTACTATTTATTGATTTAGTGTCTTTTTATTTTTTAAAAATCGATTCGACACTTTAAATTTTGGGTAACGAGAGCATTATATTCAATATAGTATTACATATATGAATAAAATAGCGAATTACCAAGGTAATTAGGTGAAATTTATTATTTAATAAATGGTTACATACTTATTTGTATCTGTTAATATTAAAAAAAAGCATATTCTACAGGTGATTATAACAAATGAAATTTATATCATTCAATATTAATGGGTTAAGAGCACGTCATCACCAACTCTCTGCCATTGTTGAACAACACCAACCTGATGTTATCGGATTACAAGAAATAAAAGTCCATGATGAAATGTTTCCTCTAGAAGAAGTCAGTAAGCTGGGTTACCACGTCTTTTATCATGGTCAAAAATCACACTATGGGGTCGCCCTGCTGACTCGCCAACAACCAGTGGATATCCGTAAAGGCTTTCCTAATGATGGTGATGATGCTCAGCGCCGCATTATTATGGCCGATATCGAGACACCTCTTGGTTTATTAACTGTAATCAATGGCTATTTTCCTCAAGGAGAGAGCCGCGATCACCCGATTAAATTTCCTGCAAAAGAAAAATTTTATCAGGATCTGCTGTCTTATCTGGAAACTAACCATTCTCCGAAATCACACATTCTGATTATGGGAGATATGAATATCAGTCCAACAGATCTCGATATTGGCATCGGAGAAAATAACCAAAAACGCTGGTTAAAAACAGGAAAATGTTCTTTCTTACCAGAAGAGCGGGAATGGATGGCACGTTTGAAAAATTGGGGATTCATCGATACATTCCGGGCACAACACCCTGAAGTCAATGACCAATTTTCTTGGTTCGACTATCGTTCAAAAGGCTTTGATGATAATCGTGGGCTGCGCATTGATTTGCTGCTTGCCAGCCACCCGCTGGCAGAAAGATGTACCTCTTCTGGTATCGATTATGCTATCCGCAGCATGGAAAAACCATCCGATCATGCCCCTGTTTGGACAGAGTTTAAAATATAAGTAGCGTTCATGAAACACAGCACCATCCATGACGGTGCTGT